>JBGUSD010000199.1:0-16858 GCA_045132355.1 Candidatus Gastranaerophilaceae bacterium | reverse complement strand
TTATTTGTCGGGGTAACAAAAAATGACAGTTTGTCATTTTCGTTAACTAAAAAGAAATCAGTATTCCTGCAGGGAGTATAAGGACTTAAAAATACACCCTCAAATTCATCCTCAACTATCTGATAAATCATACTCAAGGTATATCTGAAGTCTTTATTTTTAAAACCTTCAGGATTTTCGCTCAGGTTAAAAAAGAGTTCGTCTACGTTATTTTTTTTAAATGAAAAATCTATATTCCAGTCTGCCATTATTTAATCAAAGATTCTCCCGTCATTTCACTAGGTTTTTCAATTCCAAACAACTGCAATACAGTTGGTGCAATGTTACATAAAGCTCCGCCATCTTTCAATTGTGTACCTTGAGGGGCATTAATCAAAACGAACGGAACTTCATTTGTTGTGTGCGCAGTTTGAGGCCTGCCGGTTGCTTCATCAACCATAACTTCAGAATTGCCATGATCTGCAGTCAACAGCATAACAATACCGTGTCTTTTACAAGCTTCTGCGATTTTGCCAACACATTCATCAACAACTTTGCAAGCCTTTGTGGCAGCTTCAATAACACCTGTATGTCCGACCATATCAGGGTTAGCAAAATTTACCAAAATAAACCCATATTGATCGTCTTCTATAGCTTTAAGCACATTTTCACAAACTTCAGGTGCACTCATCTCAGGCTGCATATCATAAGTTGCCACTTTTGGAGAGGCAACAAGTACACGTTTTTCGTTAGGTTGAGGTTCTTCAATACCGCCGTTAAAGAAGAATGTAACATGAGCATATTTTTCCGTTTCTGCGGTTCTGAATTGCTTAATGCCGTTTGCCTCCAAGACATCACCCAAAATATTTACCATTTTTTCTTTCCCAAAAGCAACAGGGAAAGTAAAGGTTTCATCATAAGGTGTCATTGTAATGTAGCATATATTTTTAAGAACTTTCTTTCTGTTGAAGCCGTCAAAGTTTTCAAAATTAATTGCTTTAGAAACTTCACGAGCTCTGTCAGGTCTATAGTTAAAGAAAATTATCGCATCATTGTCGTGGATTCTTGATTCTTCGCCACCTATAACTGTCGGCAATACAAATTCATCATTGTCGCCTCTTGCGTAGGATTCTTTGACCGCATCGCAGGCAGTTTTGGAATGTTCTCCTTCGCCGAGTAACAATGCATTATAACCTTTTTCAACTCTTTCCCAACGGTTATCCCTGTCCATTATATAATAACGACCAATAACGGTTGCAATAGGCGGCAGATTGTATTTTTTAAGTTCGTCTTCAACAATTTGTAGATATGTACATGCACTTTGAGGCGGAGTATCGCGGCCGTCTAAAAATGCGTGTACATAAACTTTTGCCAAACCGTTATCCGCTGCAAGTTTGATTAGTGCAAGAACGTGATCGAGAGATGAGTGAACCCCGCCAGTGGAAACAAGTCCGTATATATGTAGTGCAGAATTGTTTTTCTTTGCATGATCAACTGCCATCAAGAATCTTTCATTCTTATAAAATGATCCGTCTTTTATTGCATTATTAATTCTTGATAAATCCTGATATACGATTCTGCCGGCACCAAGGTTCAAGTGACCTACTTCACTGTTACCCATCTGACCTGCAGGAAGTCCGACGTATTCGCCATCTGCATGTAGTTTTGTAAATAATTCTTCTTTTTCTAATCTATTAACATTGACAGGGTTACACAACTTTGTGGCATCATATTTTTCTGAGCCTGTTGAGATTCCCCATCCGTCCATAATACAAAGTAAAACTCTCTTTGTCATTTTGTTTAATCCCCTTTTATAAATGTATACTATGTATAGATTTTACTAAGAACATAAACCAAATTCAAGAGAGTTTTACGTTTGTTGTTTCGCTTTATTAAACTTTAATTATCAAATTTGAAATTATTAATACAATATCTGAACATATACGGTTCTGGTTCTTGCTTTGTTATCAAAGTCTACAAGGACGATTTGCTGCCATTGTCCAAGATGTAATGCCCCCTCTAACAGAGGTACCATTGTAGAATTACCGACAATAGATGCTCTGACATGTGCATATCCATTGCCATCGTGCCACATCTCATCATGGTGATAGTCTTTGTCGACGGGCGCAATTCTCTCCAATGCTTCCGGCAAATCTACCAAAAGTCCGGGTTCAAACTCGATATTTGTTATTGATACCGTACTGCCTGCTACATAAACATAGACAACTGCATTTTGCAATGAGTGTCTGTACACAACGTTTTTAACGTCATTTGTTATATCAATAATGTCGGTGTTCCCTTTTGTGTGTACTGTGAATTTTTCATTTATTATTGTCATACAGAAAACCTTATATCCCCTCTTTTTACAATCTTCCTACCTCTTGAATATGTTGAATACGGATTGTGTTTGTTAACCAATGCCCTGTAATCTTCTCCTTCCTCAAGCTTAAATACGTTGAAATCAGCATCTTTGCCAACTTCTATTGTTCCTATTTGGTGGTCAAGTCTGAGTATCTTTGCAGGGTATATTGTTATGTATTTGATTAGTTCCGTTATATCCAGTTTGCCGTTGTTTGCTTCAACCGCAACTTTTAGCAGGCTGAAGTCTTTATCGGATTTGAAACTTTGGGTTGAAAAACCGAAATTTTCTCCAAAATGTTTCAATACCGTATCAAAATCAAGTTTTTGGTTGCACATTTCATCGCTATAGTGCGGTTGATAGATGTATTTTACCCCCGTATTTTGAAGGTGGGTTAATTCATCTTCGTTCAAATAGTTTGCGTTTGCAATGATAATCTTATTTGTAAGCACCTTAAGCGCATCAAGATACGAAACCGTATCAATGTCCTGTATGTATGGGGTAACCTTATTATATCCCATAAATTTGTGCAGCAAATCTATATCGGAAAATCCATGTTCAAGCCATTCAATCTCATCTTTTGATTCAGCAAGTCTTGTCATCAAAAGCATATTGTGTTTTCTGCCGTATTTTGAAAACAATTCCCACAACTTTTTATGAACACCGGAAATTGAGTGCAGCATAAGGCCTATGTGAGTGTTTTCACCCTTGTGGTAAACATAATTTTCAAGCTTTTCTTTCAATTCTTTGAAAGTCTTTTTACTCTTGTCTGTGCTGTCTGCAAAAACTTCAAAGAACAAAAATGTTTTGACAGGTAATTTATTCAATATTTCAAAGTATTTTGGTGAAGTTGAAACTTGCGCAAAGCAGGTAGTTCCGGCTTTGACAGATGATTGAACACCGTCTTTAAAAGATTGAATCTTTTGACTTCTGTCAAATACATAATAATCGCAGAATATATTCGCCCATTTTCTGCTGTAATTGTTTGATTTTACCCCCGCAAATGTGTAATTTTTATCAAGTGTTTTGAAAAACTTTTTGATTTTATTTTTTATGCTATTTGGTTTGATTTTGCCCACATCTGTGTACTGGTACTGTGTAAGCAAATCAACAAATCCCGGAGTAACAACGCAGTTCCCCAGATCTTTTAATTCTTTATCAGGGATAAATTTGTCTGTTCTGTCATTTGGAATTATATCAATGAATTTGCCCTCATCAACGACAAGTGCCATATCCTCAAGCACCTCGCCCGTTGCGGTTATTATCCATTTTGACTTATAACACTTCATATTGTACCCCTCATCAGATTATAGAATAGCAAAAGAATGATTTATTTGCAACTACGAATACATCTGATCTTCCCAGTACTCCATTTCCAAATGCCCGATAATTATCGTATCTCCGTTTTTAACCCCAAGTTTTTTGAGTTCTTCAAAAACTCCCATACCGGTCAGAATGTTTTGAAGCCTGATAATCTGCTCTGTGTTTCTGCTGTCTGTTACGGCTGCAAGTCTGCCTATCTTTCCGCCTTCTACAATATATGTGTCTTTTGCCCCTTTGTATACTTCAAAACTGCTATCGTCATTGTCGTATGCTGCAGTGTCTTCTTCAATTACAATATCTGATACGTGTTTTTCTATTTCATCAACTTTTATTGACATAAAATCGACAAGTTTTTCAACATTTTCGCCGGTTACGGCAGAAATTGCGTATATGTCTTTTGAATACTTTTTGAATTCTTTGATTAATTCTTGCTTTCTATCCTCATCAATAGCATCAATTTTGTTTAATGCCACTATTTGATACAGTTTCGCAAGATTTTCAGAGTGTTTTTTTAATTCGTCATTAATTATTTTGTAGTTTTTTGCAGGGTCATCTGCGGTTACATCAACAAGGTGAACTAAAAATCTGCATCTTTCAACGTGTCTTAAAAAGTCGTGTCCAAGTCCTATGCCTTCTGATGCACCTTCTATTAATCCCGGAATATCCGCCACTACAAAGCCATCACCTGAGCGCTTTTTTACTACTCCCAGATTCGGAATAATTGTTGTGAATGGATAGTCAGCAATTTTAGGCTTTGCAGAAGATATTCTGCTTATCAATGTGGATTTGCCTGCATTTGGCATCCCAAGTAATCCTACATCCGCGATTAGTTTTAATTCAAGCTCCAAATCTCTTTCAATTCCAGGTTCGCCGGGTTCGCAAAACTGTGGCGCGCGTTTTTGTGCGGTAGCAAATCTTGCGTTTCCTCTGCCGCCCCTGCCTCCTTTTGCGACAAGAACCTTTTGTTCGTGTTCTGTCAGGTCTGCAATGGCATTACCGGTTTTTAGGTCTCTTACAACTGTTCCGACAGGAACTTTTATTTCCAAATCTTTTGCACAACGCCCGTGCATATTTTTTATGCTTCCGGGTTCGCCGTTTTCAGCCTTAAATACGGATTTGTATTTGAAATCCATTAAGGTAGACATATTTTCATCTGCAATTAAATAGATGTCGCCTCCATTTCCGCCGTCACCGCCTGCAGGACCGCCTTTGTCAACATATTTTTCTCTGCGCCAAGCTACCATTCCGTTCCCGCCGCGTCCTGAGATTATTTTGATTCGGGTTTTATCTAAAAATTGCATTTATTTTCCTCTTTGTATTACAATATTACTATGAAAATGATAAAAAATACACTATTTACGAATTCCCCTGTTGAAATTGGCGGAGATAGAGATAATTATATTATGGCGATTGAGTCTAGCTGTGATGAAACTGCTTGTGCAATCGTAAAAAATGGTAGAGAAGTAATTTCAAACATCGTTGCATCTCAGATAAAAACACATGCACAATATGGTGGTGTAATTCCTGAAATTGCTGCAAGAGAACATTTGGAATCTATTAATGTAGTAATTGACGAGGCTTTCAAACAATCAGGGCTTGAGCCTGATGATATTACAGCCTTTGCAGGAACTGTCGGCCCGGGACTTGTCGGTTGCCTGCTGGTCGGTTTGAATGCTGCAAAAACTTTGGCGCTTGTTCATGATAAGCCTTTTATAGGGGTTAACCACCTGAACGCGCATTTGTGCGCAAATTATATTGATACTGATTTAAAACCTCCGTTTATTGCCCTTTTGGTAAGTGGAGGTCACACCCAAATAATTGAAGTCAAGTCTTATTCTGAGCAAATTATTTTGGGTGAAACAATTGATGATGCTGTAGGTGAAGCCTATGATAAGGTCGCAAGGCTTATCGGTCTTCCTTATCCCGGAGGTCCTCTGCTTGATAAACTTGCAAAAGAAGGTAATCCTAATGCCTTTAAATTGCCGGAAGCAAAAGTTGACGGGTATAATTTTAGTTTTAGCGGATTAAAAACAGCTGTGTTGAGGCTTGTTAAATCGTTTGACGGACAGGAGCTTCCGACAAAAGATATTTGTGCTAGTTTTCAGGAATGTGTTTCTTCAACTTTATTTAAAAAGGTTAAAAAAGCCCTTGAAGAAACGGGATACAGACAAGTCGTAATTGCAGGCGGTGTGGCTGCAAATTCTGAGATAAGAAGGAAAATCTTTGAGCTTGAAAATGAGGGCTATCACGTGAATGCCCCTGCGATGAAATATTGCACAGATAATGCGGCAATGGTTGCATCTTGTGCGTACTTTAATACAAATACCTTTGACGATGTTGATGTGGAAGTGTTTTCAAGGGCTTAGTTCGTTACATATGTCGGAACTTTTGACAGAATGTAGTCTGCAATGTCGTGTTCTATGTGACATCCGAAGTGATTGTTGACTTCTTTTATAAAGTAGCAAGGACTTGTTACGTTTATTTCTATTATTTTACCGTCTATCACGTCAAGACCTGCCATGTATATTCCCATAGCGTTTAGCTTTTTAGCAACGGGTTTAAAATCTGATATTTCTTCATCTGAAAGAACTGCTTTATGTATATTTTCATCAGAATGCTCGCAGAATTTGAAATCATCGTTGCTAGGTGTTTTTTGAACGCAATACGGAAGAATATTTTCGCCTAAAAACAGAACCCTTTTATCCCCGTATTTTGCTGCAGGAATATATTTTTGAACCATTACAAGTTTTGTTCCGTTTGAGGTCATCTGATTTATTATGACAGAAGTGTTTTTGTCGCCTTTTTTAAGGTACATTACTCCACCCCCAAAGCATTGGTTAAGCGGTTTTAGAATGATTTCTTCATTTTCGTCTAAAAATTTGATAATTTCAGATTTTGATGATGAAACAATATTTTCAGGCATTAGTTCGTTGAACATAACCGCATGCAGTTTTTCATTGAAGTTTCTAATTGCTCGGGTGTCATTCATAATGAAAGTTTTGTTTCTGTCTACAAAGTCAAATATGTATGTTGCGTTAATGTAGTCAAGATCAACCGGCGGATCCGGTCTGAACATGACAAGCTGAAAATCTTCAACCTGCAGGGTTACTTCATTGCTTTTGTCGTAGCAGATGTCTTCTCCCTTTTGGTATGTCCAATATCCGGCAGCATATGCCTTTTGAGCTTTTAATGACAACTTGTCTATGGTTGTTATCATAACTTCTTGTTTTCGGGATAAAAACTCTTTTATCAACCAAAAATTTGTTACAAGATTATTAAATTCAAAATATTTTAGTTCAACTCTGTCTATTACAAATAATATTTTCATACAAATATATCCTACTATACTTTATCCGGATCTAACACCCCGACTGAGGTATTATTCATTGCGACAAGTTTTGCAAATTCCTGAACGTCTGCTTCAATTTCAGGGAATGTTCCGTAATGCATTGGGATTACCGTTGTTACTCCAAGCCATTTTGCAGCCATCGCAGCGTGCTCAATGTCCATTGTGTAATTCCCTCCGATTGGAAGCATCGCAATTTGCGGTGCGTACAATTCTTTTACGGTCTTGAGCTCTGAACTTAAGCAGGTATCTCCTGCGTGGAAAATTCTTGCCCCTGCTATATCTAAAAATATACTTGCCGGACATCCTCCATACCTACCGTCAGGCAGTGAGCTTGAGTGAAATGCCGGTACAAAAACAGCCCTTCCCCAAGAATAATTCAGCCAGCAGCCCAGTGATACAGATTTGGCTTTGGCACCTTGTTCTCTGCAATATGCCGCTAATTCCGGAACTGCAGTTATTGTTATATCTAGTGTTTTTGCAATCTCAATAGCATCTCCCAAATGGTCTGAGTGTGCGTGTGTCAGCAAAATGTCTTTTATTGGTTCTTCTTGCCATTTGTATTTTTTGTTAATTCTTACGTACGGATCGATTAATACTGCATTATTTTCGTTTGTTATCTGGAATGCGCTGTGTCCAATATACTTGATATCTACCATTTTCCACCCCTTTTTTTAATATAGTTTTAATCTAGCACAATTTGTTGTAAAATACAAATATGCAACATAGGTTTATGCAAAAGTGTATAGATTTGGCAAAACAAGCAGAGGGACAAACATCTCCCAACCCGCTTGTTGGTTGTGTTGTTACTGATGAATTTGGAAATGTTGTAGCAACAGGCTATCACAAAAAATACGGTGAATTTCATGCGGAGCGTGATGCCCTGTCA
The DNA here is from genome assembly GCA_045132355.1 of Candidatus Gastranaerophilaceae bacterium. Taxonomy (GTDB): domain Bacteria; phylum Cyanobacteriota; class Vampirovibrionia; order Gastranaerophilales; family Gastranaerophilaceae; genus SIG32. The sequence continues at coordinate 8,962 of JBGUSD010000199.1, read as the reverse complement.
CATTTAAATAAAGGTGAAGGGGATACTTTATATGTAAATTTAGAGCCTTGTTCTCACTATGGGAAGACACCTCCTTGTACGGATATTATAATTGAAAAGGGTATTAAACATGTTGTTGTCGGGATTAAAGATCCAAATCCAAAGGTCAGCGGCATTGATATTTTGAGAGACGCAGGAATTGACGTTACAGTCGGCGTAATGGAAGATGAGTGCCGTGAGTTGAATGAGGTCTTTTTAAAGAATATAAATCAGCATAAAACATTTGTTGCTATAAAGACGGCTGCCACTCTTGACGGTAAAATTGCAACTTCAACAGGTTCTTCAAAGTGGATTACGTCAGAAGATGCAAGAGCAGAAGTAAAAAATATAAGAAACCGTTATGATGCGATTTTGACAAGTTCATCTACTATAATTGCAGATGACCCTACAATGCAGCATAGAAATAAGATTGTTCTTGACCGTGAATTAAAGACCAGTATGAATTCTAAAATCTACGGGCAGGGTAATATCTACTTGTTTAACGGCTTAAAAAACGGCGTTCAGGGTAACATAACCTTTATTAAAACTCCTGTTGTTGAGGGGAAGATAAGTCTTGAATTCGTATTTGAAAAACTATTTGAGCTTGGAATTATGAGTGTTTTAGTTGAAAGCGGTGGGAAACTCAGCGGCAGGGCTCTTAAATATGCTGATAAAATATACCATTTTATTGCGCCAAAAATTACGGGTGATAACGAATCAAAATCCTGTTTTGATTTTAGAAAAATTAATAACATTGATAAGTGTATAAACTTCAAAATAAAACATATAGAAAAATATGGCGAAGATATTTTACTAACTTATTATCCTGAAAAATAGTTGTGTTTATTCAATAATTTTACCGTCAAAAAGCTCGACAACCATATTAACCATATCAGAGTGCATTGAGTGGTTCTTTGTTGTGTTGGTTGGTGTTGTCATCTGTTCGGATTCTTCCCTCAATTCCTCGATTTCTTCAGCGGGAAGCTCTTCCTCTTTCTTCTCCGGTTGGTTAGTTGTTGGCGGTGTTATTGGCTTTTTTTTTACCGCTCCGGTATGAACAGGTACATCATTTGCTTCAGGTAATCTTGTAATCAGGTTTGTATGGCCAAACATTTCCTTTATTGCAGCCAGCAGATTGTCTCTGCGAGTTCCTTCAGCAAACATTTTTAAGAAAATATCATTTCTTAGAGAAATAACAACTCTTTCAGAGTTTAGTTCAATAGGGTTGCCGTGCTGTGCCAGCGGAGATCTTGTCGCTGATGATGAAATTGATGCAAGCAATTTATCCCAAATTTCCTCTAAATTGTTTGAATTATCAGAAGTTTGTGCTTTTGGCATTGGTGAAAAATCTTCTTCGGTAGTTTGAACTTCAGGTTTTGAAACAACTTCTTTGGACTCTTTGACTTCTGTCTGAGCAACAGGTGCAGGTTTTTCTGCAGGCTCTGATTTTTTAACCGGTTCTATCGGCTTAGATACAACATTTTGCTTTATTTGAGGCTTTTGAATAGGCTGCGCACCGCCCTCAAGTGCGGAAAGTCTGCTTTGTAAAGAATCAAGCGTTGTGTTTTCCGCAAGATTTGAGAGGTCTATAATGCTTATTTCAAGCCATAATCTCGGGTTGTTTGTAAGTTTTAATTCTTTTATGTAGTCTGCGCATTTGTTTACCAGAGAAACAATTTGGTGCGTTTCAAGGTCTTTTGCTTGCGTTGTCAGAGCTTCTACTTGAGCCTCATTTAGTTGAGTAAGTTCAAAAACTATATCTTTTTTGCAGTTTTTAGTAATCAAAAGATTTTTCAGGTAATCTAGTAGGTTGGTCAGAATTTGGACAGGCTCATTTCCTGAATTGTAGATATTTTCTAAGATTTCAACTGCTGTTTGAGGGTTTGATGAAACAATTGCATCTGTTAAGTTCTTCAAAACATCAAAGGAAATTCTTCCTAAAAGTTTATTTATGTCTTCTGTGGTTATCGCTTCATTCCCTCCAAGAACACTTAGTTGGTCCAGTAGTGCAATACTGTCTCTCATCCCGCCTGCAGAATTTTTTGCAATCGTATATAGTGCATCATCTGTGATTTTTATAGACTCTTTATCTGCAATATATCTGAGGTGTTTGACTATATCAGATGTCGTTATTCTTCTGAAATCAAATCTTTGGCATCTGCTTTTTATTGTGTCTAAAACCTTATGAACTTCTGTTGTTGCAAGAATAAAAATAACATTTTCCGGAGGTTCTTCAAGTGTCTTTAAAAGTGAATTGAAGGCTGTATTAGACAACATATGAACTTCGTCTATAATATAGATTTTGTATTTGCCGTATACAGGGGCATATAGGATCTTTTCCAGGATATTTTGAGTGTCTTCAACTTTTCTGTTGCTTGCTGCATCAATTTCGATAACATCCATTGGAACAGAATTTGTAATATCAACGCAGCTTTCACATTCACCACAAGGAGTAATTGTAGGACCGTTTTTGCAGTTCAAAGATTTTGCAAAAATACGGGCTGTTGATGTTTTCCCTGTTCCTCTTGGTCCCGTAAACAAATATGCATGTGATATTTTGTTCAGTTTTATAGCATTAGTCAGTGCGTTTTTAATGTGCTCCTGTCCAACAAGCTCCTCAAGTGTCTGCGGTCTGTATTTTCTGTACAATGGTATGTATTTATTATCCATATGTTTATTATATCAAAGACTTATTAATTTTGGCTAATTTATGAATTAAAATAAACAATAATTAAAATTATGTTAATGCCTTACATTTTTGTTTGTTTTTGAGATAAAATAAACTTGTACACATAAACGGAGTATAAATATCATGTGGGATTATTCGGAAAAAGTAATGGATCACTACAGAAACCCCAGAAATGTTGGTAAGATTGATGATGCCGATGCAGTCGGCTCTGCAGGCTCTTTGACTTGTGGGGATCAGTTAAAAATATATTTGAAGATAGATGAAAATAATGTGGTTACTGATGCCAAATTTCAAACCTTTGGCTGCGGTTCAGCTGTTGCAAGTTCAAGCATTTTGACTGAAATGATTATCGGTAAAACTGTCGATGAGGTTAGAAAGATTACAAATAAGGATATTGCAGACGAACTTGGAGGGTTACCTCCTGAAAAAATGCACTGCTCTGTTATGGGGTACGAAGCTTTGGAAGATGCCCTGAAAGGTTGGGGTGACTATGTTGATATGGATGAAATTCGCGAACCAAAAGAAAAAATGGTTTGTACCTGCTTTAGTGTAACTGAAAATGCGATTTTGGATGCCATAAAAATTAATGGCTTGAAAACGGTTGATGAAGTTACTAATTACACAAAAGCTGGTGGTGCGTGCGGCAAGTGCAAGGGTGCAATTCAGGCTATAATTGATAATTATTATAAAAACGAGAAAAAAGTGCTTTCTCCAACTCAAAGGATATTAAAGATTAACAACATTATTGAAACTCAAATTGCACCTGAACTTCAAAAAGACAACGGCGATATCTCAATAGAAGATATAAAAGACAATAAGGTTTTTGTGAAATTGAGAGGAAAGTGTTCTTCTTGCAAAAATGCAACACTTACTATTAAAAGATTTGTTGAACAAACTCTCCGCTCTGCAATGGGCGAAGACGACCTTGAGGTAATTGAAGTATGATATATCTTGATAATAATGCAACTACAAAAGTTGATGAAAAAGTACTGGAGGCTATGCTGCCGTTTTTTACGACTGAATATGCAAACCCTTCAAGTATGTATGATTTTGCAAAAAAATCATCAGGTGCAATAAAAGAAGCACGTGGCGTTATAAAAGATTTTATTAATGCGGCTGATGAAAAGGAAATAATCTTTACATCTTGCGGTTCTGAAAGCGCTAACACCGGTATCAGAGGTTTTTTAAATTATAATAAAAATAAAAAACATATTATTACAACAAAGGTAGAGCACCCTTGTGTATTAAATGTTTATAAATCTCTCGAAAAACAAGGGTATAAGGTTGACTATATCGGTGTAAATTCCAACGGGGATTTAAACCTTGAGGAATTAGAGGCTGCTATAAATTCCGACACTGCGCTTGTTTCTGTTATGTGGGCAAACAACGAAAACGGTGTTATTTTCCCTATAAAAAAGGTTTCTGAGATTATTAAATCAAAAAATCCTGAAACAAAATTGTACGTTGATGCCGTACAAGTTGCAGGTAAGATTCCGATTGATGTTCAGGAAAACGGGATTGATATGCTTGGTATTTCAGGGCACAAGTTCCATGCACCAAAGGGTGTTGGGGCTTTGTATGTAAATTCAAAAACAATGATTACTCCTCTGATTATTGGCGGGCATCAGGAAAGAGGCAAGCGCGCTGGTACGGAGAATGTTCCTTATATTGTCGGTATGGCACGTGCTGCACAGCTTGCACAGGATAATCTTAACTATGAAATGACGGAAGTTAAAAGATTGAGAGATAAGCTAGAAACTAGCCTTGTTAAAAATATATATAATGCCAGAATTAACACATCAGTTGTAAACAGAGTTCCAAACACTACAAATATCGGATTTGAATATGTTGAAGGTGAATTGATACTTCTTCATATGAGCGATTTGGGTATCTGTGCAAGTTCAGGCAGTGCTTGTACTTCAGGTTCTCTTGACCCGAGCCACGTTTTGAGAGCAATGAACGTTCCGTTTACGGCAATTCACGGCAGCATAAGATTTTCTTTAAGCAGATTTACAACAGAAAAAGAAATTGATTATGTTTGTGAAAAAATGCCGGGTATTATCCAAAAAATTACGGAAATTTCTCCATATCAAGATGAATTGGCTGCTTTAAAGGCTAGAAAATAAAATATTACAATATATTAAAAAATTTGCTGCTGTTTTTATAAAGGTAGCAAATTTTTTTATTGACAGCATTTAAACTCAAAAAGAGGAACTCATGAGAATACAAAGAATTGATAATACACATTTTGGATATAATGTACAGGTAAATAAAAAGCTTGTTGAAAAGTTAAAACAGTCAGACCCAAAAGATGCAACTATCGAGACAATCGCTCATATGCAAAAATATTGTCTGGAAACTGAAGAACTTTTGGAAACATACTATGAGGGTACCGGAGAAGAACCTGAAATGCTTTATGCACTTCTTCACCCAAAGCATGTCCTTTCTGATATGGTAGATAGAAAGTTTCCTGAACTTAATTATAAAGATACTGAAATTAAGGATTATTTGAGGACTGCAAGGGCAATATCACGAAAAGGTGAAGATGAATATCCTTGGCAGTTTGAGATGGTTGATGAATTGGCAGATGGTGATCCAAGAGCATATGATGATTTTTCGGACCATGATTTTGATAATGATTCTGAATCTGCCTCTGTTGCAAAGGCATTGGCCGAAAAATTTGAGCCCCATTCATCAATTGAAAAAATAGAAGAGCTGTCTTATGAAGAAAAAATAGGTATGATTGCTGACAGTGACGTGGTTGAGAAATTTGTACCAAGTTTTTCTTCCCCAAAAGGCTTTTCAAGTATTGCAGGTATGCAAAGTCTTAAGGAAGAATTATATGATAAGGTTATTTACCCTCTAACTCACCCAAAAGAAGCGAAAGATGACTTCGCAGAATACGGAAAAAGAGAACCCAGAGGAATTATGTTATACGGACCTCCCGGCTGCGGTAAAACATATATGGCAGAAGCCTTGGCTATGGAAACAAAACTTCCTATGTTTAAACTTAAGGTTAGTAAGGCAGGTTCTAAGTACATAAATGAAACTTCCGAGAATTATCAGGCTGTTTTTGATTATGTCGCAAATGCCGCAAAAGATTTGGGGCAGCCATGTTTCTTGTTTATTGATGAAATGGATGGTATTTCAAAGGGCAGAGACGGTGATTCATCAAGTGAAGACCTTAAGCAAATGGGTACACTTCTAAACCTCATTGAAACTGCAAGAGACAGAAATATAATTGTGCTAGGTGCTACAAACAAATACGATATTGTTGATCCTGCAATAAAAAGAAGGTTTGATGAACAAGTCTATATCCCACTTCCTGATGAAGATATGCGCGCACAAGTTTTTGAAATGACATTTAACAAATGGTTAAAAGGAATAAAACTGGCTAATGATAAGGAAGCTATATCCGAAATTGCGATGAGATCAGAAGGCTTCCCGACAAGTGCCTTGATTATTTTGGCTGATAAAGCCTCTACGCGTGCAAGACGTGACGGAAGACGAGATATTGCAAAAGATGATGTTATTGCCGAAATAGAGAAAAATCAAAACCTGAAAGTTGAGGATGATCAGTTTAAGCCAAAAGCCGAAAGACGAAGGATCGGTTTTCAATATCAGGTTGTGGCAAATGAACATAAAAGTTAGGAAAAAAGCACTAGGAAATTTTAAACCTAGTGCTTTTTTGCTAAGCGATAATATTTGTTTTATATTTTTCAAATACAGTTGTATCGTTCAATAGTATTTATTTGATAATACGATTATTTTGTCTGTAAGGAGTGAATATGAAAAAATATATTTTAATTCTTACGGTAATATTTTGTGTTTGTACTAATACTTACGCCTCTCAATACACTGAAACAATCGGAAAAATGGAAGATACATTGTTCGGCTTTCAATATAATACAGAAACTGATGAAAACAGGTTATCAAGAATTGAAAATGAAATATATGGAGCTTCAAGTTCAGGTAATGTCGCTTCAAGAATGTCTAAACTTAAAAAAGATTTGTCGGTTGATCTTTTAGGGCAAGAAATCCCGCCAACTGAAGATACTTTTGAATATGAGGAAATGGCTTCCGATCCGAATATCCAGTATCCGGCGGTAGATGAGTTGGAGCAGTCAATTTTTAAGCAATCTTATCCTAAAAAGGATATAAGACAACGTTTATCTGCCCTGGAGGAAAAAACTTTTGGCAAATCTTTTTCCGACGATTTGTCAACACGTGTCGATAGATTGAAGGCTGAAATAAGACCAAAAAGTTTTATGAACAATGCGATAGCACAGTCAGAAAATGACTACTACGACGGGGAAATTCTTGAATTTGAACGAAACTACCACCTTGATAGATATGATTCTCCGAACCGGTTTGACTATGATGATTATAATTCATATAATGCAAGCTCATATAACCAGCATAAACCTGTTAAAAAGGCCAATATAACAACGGTCGAAAAGTCAGTTTTAAACCATTCTTACAAAAATGACAGCATGAATAATCGTTTGTCTAGACTTGAAAATGCTATGTTTGGAACTGAATTTTCCGGTGAAGATGAACAAACAAGAATAAACAGAATATCAAGTGCATACAGAGCTCAAAAAAGTGCGTCAAAGTACGACAGTAATAAATTTTCTCAGAATGTAGCAACAGCCGTTCAGATAGGCACACTTATTCTTATGGTGCTTGCATGTATTCTTTAATTTGCAACTTCCGTTGTTTGTGTAGAAGTTCCCGTTGTGCCTGTTGGTGGATTCTTGAACAAATTCTTTAGATCTTTGAATTGCTGTCTTGCATCATTAAATTGCTGTTTTGTCTCTTGAATCTGGTTCCTTAAATCTTCCTTTGCATCTTTGAACTGTTGTTTTGTTTCCTGAATACTTTGTTTTGTGTCTTTTATTGTATTTAGAATTTCTTCTTTTTGATTTTGGATTTCTTTTTTATAGTCAATAGGTGTTATTTCACATTTTGAAAGCCACTTGAAGGATTTTACGGAAGATCTGCTATCTATTCCGCCGTTAAATTCCACTTTGAAATCGCTATATTTATCGCTGCCGTTAGTAAGGGCCGGAATATTCTCTGTTTTTTCCTTTTCCGGATCTGTTGTCAACAGGGTTATGATTTTGGCAGTTGTGTCTCCGAATTTTGGCAAAAATCCTGTAATTTTATCTATCGTAAGATCTCCGAGTGGTCCTAATACGGCTACGACCTTTTCATCAACTCTGCCTAGTATAATTACGTTGGTTGTTCCATTGAACAAGTTATATGTACCTGTTATATAATAACTCATCAATTGACCGGCAACTTTTATTGGGTTTATATGTGCTATTCCTTTTGTAAAGGTCATATCGCCATTTATTGTTTTAAATTCTGCTGTATTTTGTATTATAGGAGTGTCAGTGATTGATGTAACTGCAACCTTGAGTATTGCGTTTCCAATAATATTTTGAGCATATAAAAGATTATCGAATCTTCCGACATTCATAAATTTACCGTTGTTTACTTCAAAATTCAGTTTCCCAGAAAGATTCTTCATCATTTCAATATCGGTGATTCCGCTTGTTGCGACATCAATATTAAAACCTAATGTTCCGGAAAGTGCATTCTTTATGCCGGATAGACCTTCTATTGCTTTTACGGCATTCATATCGGAACCCTTCATGTTTATGGTTATTTTTCCGTCTGTTATACCGTAGGATATGTTGCCTGAAATCTTACCGTTATACGCATCTCCAAGCATATTGTTGAGATATACGATACTGTAATTCTTTAGTAAAAATTCTGTTGCTATATTTTCAGATGCAATGCCTCCGCATCTAAACTTTTGTACTGTGCTTTTTGCTGTTATAATAGGTCCGTTTAGGTTTGCGACAATATTATCTATTTCAAGATCCATATCCGGAACGGTTATAGACGGTATGGTTACAAGCCCTTTAATTCTTGGATCTGCCGCTGTTCCTGTTATATCAACATCACCTCTGAGTCCCATATTTGAACCTTTTAATCCAGGAATTACCATGTTGATATTCTTTGGAATTGATAGTCTCATGCTGAGATTTTGTGATTTTGATAGCTTGTTTACAGAGCCATCAAGTTTTGCGGCTATATTTGACATATTGTCAACATATATACCGGTGTTTGTCAGTTTTGCGCTGTCGTCAATTATCCTTATATCTGAATTTACGATTGTTTTGTGATTTCTGAGTACATCTACGTCTAGAATTGATACATAGTTAGACGGATCTGCCGTTATAT
>JBGUSD010000198.1:0-5733 GCA_045132355.1 Candidatus Gastranaerophilaceae bacterium | reverse complement strand
TTGCGGTAAATTTTACCTTTACTACAATGAATACGGTGTCAAAAAAAGGTGCTATACAAATATTTCAAGAATGAAACTTGGTCTAAAATCTCTTATATAATCCTTCAATTATTTACACTCGGGGGAATAAAATCCCCCTTCTTTTTAAGGAAATATCATTAAGTTTTTAACATTCTCTTGTTATAAAATTTAAAAAAACCAGAAAATCAGAAGGAATTAAGAATGAAATTGACACCAAGAGAAGAAGCTATCTTGTCATTGGTTGCAGAAGGCTATGTAGACAAAGAAATAGCTTTGAAGCTTCGGCTTTCAACAAGAACTGTTCAAACCCATGTTGAAAAAGCAAAGCTTAAACTAAATGCAAGAAACAGAATACACGCAGCAATAATATTTACAACCAACAAACTACAGAATCTCACAGCATGAAAAAAATTATTATACACTGGACCGCCGGAACATATTACCCATCAGCCTATGATAAGCAACATTACCATTTTTTAGTTGATAAAGACGGTAAAACACATTTAGGGAAATTCAAACCCGAGGATAATGAAATTTGTACAAAAGGCAATTATGCAGCACACACAGGGGGAGGGAATACAGGCGCAATAGGAGTATCAATGTGCGCAATGGCCGGTTTTAAGAACAAACAAAACACAGGCAAGTATCCTGTCACTCCAAAACAATTTGAGGCCTGCATGAAGCTTTGTGCTAATTTGTGCAAAGAATACAACATCCCTATTACCCCGACAACCGTAATGACACATTACGAATTTGGTCTAAAAAACCCTCAGACATCAAGCGCGGGGAAGATAGATATCGTTTATCTTCCCCCTTATTCTTGGGTTGCACAAAAAGACGTAGGTTGCTTCATAAGATCAAAAATAAAATGGTACAAAGGAGGAAAATAAAATGGAAGTAGCATACTACAATCTGTCAGGGGGCATAAATCAGGCCTCAACGAAAACAGAACTTGGTCTTGACACTAAAAAAGTATATTGGTCAGATTCAGAAAACATAGAAATTTTTCAAAATAAAGGTATTTGCAAACAAAAAGGTAATACCTTATTTTTAGAATTACCTGTAAATGAAGAAATTACAGGACTTAACGAAAGTTTTTCAAACAATAAATATAAACTTATAATAACAACCGTAACAGGTAAAATATACGTATATGACGATACTTCAGGTCAATTAACGCTAATAAATAAAACCCTGAGCGGTACAAGACCTATATTTACAAACTTTTTGAGCGGAACAATCATTGCAACAGAATCAGACACCCCGTTTTATCTCGGAGATGATAGCAGAATAGACAACTGCAACATAGAAGATAATAACTCCGAAGATGTAATAGCGGAATGCATTTGCACCTTCAAGGGAAGATTATGGGTATCTTCAGGCTCAACAATCTATTTTTCAGCACTTGGAACTTACAACGATTTTTCAACGGAAGGTGATGCCGGATATATCAGCGATTTTCACACTGACACTTCAAACATAATTGCCATAAAGCCATATAAAGATTATCTTGCTATATACAAGCACAACAGCGTATATCTTTTATGCGGGAACAATCCAACAGACTTTGCAATTGTTCCGTTTGCAAGCAAAGGTTGTAATGCACCATTATCAATAGTAAATGTCGAAAACAAGCAATATTTCTTGAGCAACGGAATATTCGCACTGGAACAAGTCGGAGAACTCAATCAAATACAATTAGGCAGCGAAATATCACGAAAAATAAAGCCTGAACTTGAAAAATTCAACCAATCCGACTTAAAACATACATTTTGCCTGCATTATGAGGCCAGAAATCAGGTTTGGTACTTCTTCCCATATCCTGATGATGAATACTTCCACACAATCTGGATAAATGATTACGTAAACAATGCCTGGTACAAAAGAGTTGTACCTCAAGACCTCACTACAGGCTGTATCTTTAAGTACAAAATACTTAGTGCAGACAAAAACGGAAAAATATACACAGAAGATTTCGGAACAACCTTTGACGGGACTCCAATACATTTTATGTGGAAGTCACCGTTCTTTGCCATATCAAATGCACACCACCGAAAAATTATAGATGAATTTTACTTCATAATGGACGAAGAATTTGACAACAATTTCGATTTTTCCGTTTACAAAGACTACGACAGTCAAAATGCTGACGACCTCGAAAAAATATATTCTGTTCACCTGACTCACCTGATTTGGGCAGATGACAACACCAACGACAAATTACCTTGTCATTGGACCCCAAACGGAGAGGAAGCACCTATATGGTCAGTTAACAGAAACACAATGGAAAAGGCTGAGATTTCGGAATCAAATTATGCAATACAACTGTGTGTAGAGGGTTCTGAACTTCAACAATCCTGCGCAATAATCGGGCTTCAATTCAGAGAAATATATAACGATGACTAGCACCACTCAAATAGTTTATACACAATAAAAGAAAGGGAAAAACAAAATGGGAGACACACCGGAAACACAAACTCAAGACACAGGAACAACAGGTTACAGCGCATTTATACCTGAAATCTGGAGTCAAAAATTAAACACAATGTTAGAAAAAGACTGCGTAATGCTTCAATGTGTAAACAGAAATTGGGAAGGCGAAATCAAAAACCAGGGCGATAAGGTTAGAATTATCACACCTGCAGAAGTTTCTATCTCAACTTTGGGTTCTGAAAATATTACATATGACACACTTGAACCAACATCTACAAGCCTTGTTATAGATCAGAAGAAATTCTTTGCATTTAAGGTTGATGATGTTGCTCAAACCCAAGCAAACACAGACATTATGGAAGCCCACTTAAAGAGTGCAAAAAGAGCCATTGAAGAAGTACAAGATGCATATCTTTTATCACAACATGCATATGTTGCCTCAGGTAACGTTGTAGGCACAGAAGAAGCTCCTGTTGCACTGAGCAAAACAACCATTTACGAAAAATTCGTGAACCTTGCACTTTGCTTAAAAAATTCCAACGCAGTATCATCAGACAAACGTCCTTGGGTGGTTATTAACCCGACAATCGAATCATACTTACTTCAAAGCACTGAATTTATCAATGCACATAACGTTGCAGACGAAACCTTGAGAGAAGGTGCTATCGGAAGAATTGCCGGTATGGATGTACTTGTAAGCACAAATTTAACTGCTGTTGACAACAAATACTACATTCTTGCCGGGACAAACGATGCCATCACATTTGCCTCTCAGCTTGCTAAAATTGAAAGTTTGAGAGACAAAGACAGCTTCTCTGATCTGGTAAGAGGTTTATATCTGTACGGGGCAAAAACTGTTCAACCAAAAGCTTTGGCTAAAATGATTGTCAGCGCAGCATAACCAAATGGAGAATAAATAATGTTCAAAAACTTAAAATCACATATCAGAGAAATTGCAGTATATGCTGTAAAAGCAGCAGAAGATGCCTTGGGCAGCAACAAGGGTAAAGAGAAGAAGAAAATGGCACTTGCATATATAACATCACATCTGCCCGTGCCGGAACCTTTCCGACTTTTAATATCAATGTTACTGTCAAGTTTTATCGATGACGCTGTCGAATTTGCAGTCCAATACATAAAGGAGGTTTAACAATGGAAGAAAATAAAGATATTCTTGAAGAACCTCAGAAAAGCGATGTTTCATCTGCTGCCAATCAAGCACCGTTTGAAGATAAAACAATAGAACAGCAAGCCGTTCAAATTCAAAGTCTTGTACAAAACGGAATACTAAACCCACAACAGGGGCAATATTATATGAGTCAATTGGCAAAACAATCATACGACAGACTCAACCAAGATTTGAATTTGATAGAATCCAACTCCGCTTTTTATGAATTTGAAAAAGAAAAACCAAATTTTTTCAAAGAAGAAGGCAGAGCTCAGGTACTTGACTACATAAAAAATGCAAACTCAGTGTTTGATAAAGATGAAATAAACATAATTTCTCAAATGGTAGAAAAGATAGAACAATGTGCCATTGACAGATTTATGAAACAACAAGCTCACGAAAAAGCCTTGAATGAAGCGAACGAACAGGCAAAGGTCAAATTAATGTCCAATGCCCAAAACGCACAAGCTTACAATTCAAAAAACAGAGCCTTTACACGTGAGCAAATCGGCAGAATGAGTGGTGCAGAATTTGCAAAATACGAACCTTTAATTATGGATCAACTAAGAAAAGGCTTGATAAAATAGCAAGTTCAAAACCTTCAGGGCGGCTCTCCGTCCTGAAGGTTTTATAAAAATTAATAAGGAGAAATAAATGAATTTTTTAGAACTAATAAACAAATGTCTTGTTGAATTAAACTACAAGCAGGTAAATACTTTCGCCGAACTTACCAAAAACGATCACAACAAAATAAAAAACATAATTAACATTATAAACACCGAGGTATGCGGATTTGACAAATGGAACTTTTTATTAAAAAAAACAACCCTTACATTACCTAAGAATAAAGGTGAAATAGAAAATACAATTCCCGGAAAAATTGCCGCAATTTATATCGGCGGACAAAAATACAGATTCTTTGAAGATTTCGAAAAATTTTTAACAAACGATCAACCTATGTATACATATTCAATACTGAATGACAAATTACTATTTCCGATTTTCGGTGAAGAAAAAAACATTGACGTAATCTACTACACAAAAAACTGTGCAAAAAGTAATGACTCAACAGAAAAGCTTACACTTGAAGCAGAAGAAGACGAATCTTTAATACCTTATCCTTTTGTTGAACCGATATTAGTTTACGGAACATGCCTGAGATTAAAAGCAAACCCTCAGCATGTCAAATTCAATTATTGGTTGAGCATGTATAACGATGCCCTTGCAAACCTGAGAGCAAAAAACTGTGCAAGCGCAGAAAGCGCACCAAACGTAACTCTTTTCAGACACTAAACAAAAAAAAACAGGAAGTTTTATTTTCCCCCTGTTAAGATTTACACTAGCCGAAATATAAATAGCATGATTATTATACAATTTTTGCAAGAAAATTACAAATTATACTAAGAAATGTAAAAAAGATGACGCTAACCTCTCAACAAAAAAGATTTGTATCCGAATACATAAAGTCCCTTGATGGCGTATTATCCGCTCAAAAAGCCGGATATAAGTCCAAAAATTTAAAAGAAATTGCAGACAATTTATTATCTAAAGATTTTGTAATAAAAGAAATAAAACTTCAATTAAAGAAACAAATATCCTCACTTTGTGTGAACAAAGGCTACGTAATTCAAAAGCTTTTACAAATAGCCGAATTTTCACTTGAAGAAGAAGATGTTTTGGATAAAGAAGGTTACCCGACAGGCAAGAAAAAGCTCAGGGATACCTCTGCCGGTCTAAAAGCTCTGGAGAGCCTTTGTAAATACATAGGTATCAATAGTGAAGACAGTGAATACAAAGAGGCAAAAATTATAACAATTTCAAACCTTGATGACAATAAAATTTAGATAATAAATTAATAATTCTGTCAGGCTAAAGCCTGACCTACAAGCTTAATTAAATTTTATTCAAAGAAAAATAGTAAATATGTTGAATACACAATGAAGGAGACCAATGGTAAAAAATTTAAGACTAAACCCGAAACTAACAATGTCTTTAAAAATATATTTTCAGATTCTATCTTAAATTTTTTATTTTCAATGGCAAAGATTGACAAAAACATTGAAGTCAACAAATGTATTCCAAAAAACATACATACGACAACAAAAGCCATT
>JBGUSD010000197.1:0-3872 GCA_045132355.1 Candidatus Gastranaerophilaceae bacterium | reverse complement strand
AAGCCGAAGGACCAGCAATACCGGTTGACGTGACACTCACCTTTACACCGTCCAGATAGCCGGTATAAGTTGTATATTCACGATTATCCGCAACAAGTTTTGCATCATCAAAAAATTCTGCAATCTTTTTGCATCTTTTAGGATCACCGGGGAGTATTACAAACTCTCCAACATCACCGGCTTTCAGGCCTATGTGATACTGTGTACCATCTTGAGTGTATTTCATTTTTACTCCTTAAAATTGACCGCTTTTCAACTTTTGGATAACCAAATCAGTTACATCAAGTCCGCCAACAAAGATTACTCTATCAGAAACAATCGCATCAAGCTTCTGTTCAACCATTACAGCCTTTGCAGCCGCTTGAATTTTCTTATAAATTTGTTCTTCTTTAGAAGCTTTCAAATTCATAAATGATTCCTGCTTTGATTTCAACTCTCTTGCCGTAACGTCTTCAAAGTTTTGCCTTTTTAACGGAGTGTCCATTGTTTTGTATTGTTTTTCTTTGTCAATCATAAATTGTTGAATTTCAAGTTCTTTATTTTCTATCTCTTTAACAGCTTGAATTGCTGCAGGATAGTTTTCCTGAACTCTGGTATAATCAATAGATCCAACACCAGCCGCATCAGCTTTCACAGAAACAAGTGAAAACATTACCAATGTTACGGCTATAACTGCAAATTTTAAATTTTTCATATAGTTTTATCCTCCTATAATATTAATACATCATATCACCAACACCGAACGTAAAGTATCCATGTTTAGATCCATTACTACCCGGATTTGTAAGTGGAATACCGTAATCGATAGACAACGGACCCATTCCCGGTACATAAAGTTTTATACCAACACCTGCAGAAATCGCATACATTGGTCTGTCGTATATCTTATCTGACACAGTTGAGTTAAAGACTTTACCTGCATCAACAAATGCAGTAAGCCTTATATTGTTTAAGAATTTAATTCTTGTTCTGTCAACAAATGGTATTGGAGTTGCAAACTCTGCAGAACCCATTACGAAAGCACTACCCGTACCAACACCACTCATCTTGAAGCCGCGGATTGTATACGGACCACCTAAACGGTAAGACATAACCTCAGGCATATGATCGCCGTGGATCTTGCCACCTGCCTTTGCAGTGAAAGACAATGATGATTTCTTCGCAATAGGAATATACTGCTTAATCATACCGGTAAGTTTTCCATGAGTTCTGTTAAAGTGATTAAGACCAATTTCTTCATCAAACCTAATGCTTGCCATTGTACCTTTACGGGTTACAACAGAAGAATCTCTTGTATCATATATCAACGCAGGACTGAGAGATAAGAACATACCGCCCTCTAACTGTTTTGCACGTTCGCTGATCGGTATGTTGTATCTGTTATACATACTTGTGATTTTCTTTTTGTCGCCTTCTCTAACATCAACATTTTCAACACCAATTGACAATGTTGCATTTGCATGAGGATTTGATTTTAGCCTTTTCGCAAGAGTAAATTCGGCGCCAATACGTCTTTCCAAAGCCAACGGTACTTGGTAACTACCGAAATCTCTAAAGAATATTTTTGACATTAGAGAATTATCTGAATTTAAGAAATGAGGTTCAAAGAAGCTTAATTCAGCCTGAATATTCATGTGATCTTTTACAGATGAATCATTCATCATTACACCTGTACCAATCAAACCATTCAATGAAATTCTTTGGTTTCTTCCCCTGAAGTTGTTGTCAGCAATACCCAGTGAACCGAACACACCTGTTACGGTATCCAAACCACCACCAACAGAGATGCTCGCCGTACGTTGTTCCTCAACCCTTATTGTAACATCATACATATCAGGGTCTTCAGCAGATGGCTCAATTTCTCTCGTCACATCTTTGAACGCCTGAGTAGCATATAATCTTACCAAGTCTTCTTTAATTACATTTTCGTTATATACAGATCCCGGCTCTGTTAAAATATTTCTCTCAATTATATAATCTTTAGTTTTTTCATTACCCTGAATTGCAATACTATTGATAACACCTTCTCTAATGCCAATATTAACAGTACCGTCAGGGTCATCTGTTACAGATACGACACGAGATAAAATATAGCCTTTTTCTGCATATATATTTTGAATATCGTATATTGCCTGATTTATCTGTCCGATATTCTGAGGTTTACCTCTCATAGGAAGCAAACATTCAAGGATTTCGTCGGTAGAAACAACCGTGTTTCCTTCAATCGTGAAGTCTTTAATTGGCATATTTTCTTCAAGAACTATTTTCAATGTAACTGTTCCGTCAGAGTTTATAACAGGAACAGCTTTCATGTTATCAGTAAAATAACCCAGTTGATAGATAGTTTTCAAATCAGCTTGAACAACATCTCTGCTGTATAATTCGCCTTCTTTTAAACTCATTTTTGACAAAATTTCATCCGGGTCAAGGGTATTAACACCATATAGCTCGACACTCTTTATCACACGCTCGTCACTGTCATGAATTCTTGTCAGTTGTCCTGTTGCCGGAATAGCAGACTCAATTTTGGCAGGGGTTATGTCCTCAGAGTCAGGATCTATACCTGCCCCACCCCACAAATCGTCTATTGCAAAAGCATTTAGAGGAAATGCTATCGCTAAAAATAGGGTTATTGTTGATTTATAGAGATTTTTATATGAAATCAAGAATTCGAATTCCTTAAAACTTCTACTATTCCTATAAAATTATATCACAAACGATATAAAAAACAAATAAATTTCATACTTTTGTATGGCGAATTTTATAGCTCCAAAACCCGCTTGTAGACATCATTTTTATTCGTATCGTTCAACTCAGATAAAATAATTGAAATTTCTTTTGCTTTAAATCCCTTATTTTTTAATTTTTTAATGCTATCATCAAGGTCTGAATCGCTATTTTTTTCAGCAGAAGAACGATACACCATAACCACAAATTCGCCTTTTGCAATATTTGTCTCGAAATATTTTATTAAATTTCCAATATTATCGACCACAACTTCTTCAAAAATCTTAGTTAATTCGCGGCCAACAGCGACTGTCGCATTTGGAAATATTTTTTGAATAAATTTTAGGGTCTTTATTAACCTGTTTGGAGATTCATAAAAAACCGTATCATTATAACGATTTTCAAACAAAACATCTTCAATCTGAGCTTCTGTTTTTGGCAAAAATCCTATAAATTTGAAACTTTCATCCTCCCTTGGGACTTGTGAAAGAAACGTAATAACGGCATTTGCACCGGGCAAAGATGTAACTGAGATATTTCTGTCCCTCAATTCTTTTACTATAACAGCTCCCGGATCGCAAACAAGCGGAGTCCCTGCATCTGAGACAAGTGCGATTTTCTTACCTTCATCAAGGTATTTCAAAAACAGACCTATGCGTTCTTTTTCATTAAACTTGTGATAAGAAATACATTTTGTCTTTATATCATAGTGGTTGAGGAGTTTTTGCGTAACTCGCATATCCTCACACGCAACGATATCGACACTTTTGAGAACTTCTATCGCTCTTAGCGTGATGTCAGACAAATTTCCAATAGGTGTCGGGACTATGTAAAAATCGTAATCTTTCATAGAATAATCTTAACACAAATAAGATCTGAAAATAACATCCTCAACCTATCCTGTAACAAGTAAGAATTTCACTTTATATCAATTAAACAGTTTTTCAAAACGGCCGTTTAGGTTGTCCAAAATTTCCTTATAATCAACAGACACTGGAGTTGGCTTTGATGTTTCTATAACATTTATAAACGCTCTTGCGTTTCTTGGTTTTTGATTGTCCAAAAAATACGTAGATTCTGCGACATCTCTGCGTGCGGGTACTATCAAACCGTCTTTTGCAAATTTTTGAGAACTCTCTCTTGAT
>JBGUSD010000196.1:0-1215 GCA_045132355.1 Candidatus Gastranaerophilaceae bacterium | reverse complement strand
CGTCCTAAAAATTCATTTTCGCCTTTCACCCCAAGCTTCATCGGCTGAGCGCCCGTTGCTATTATAACGGTTTTGGCACTATATTCTGCGTCTTTTGTATAAACTATTTTAGGATTTGAAATCAAATCAATCTTTTCAATTTCCTGCATAGAAAACTTTTGAACACCAAAGCCGTCTGCCTGCGCCTCAAACTTTTCCATAAGTTCAAATCCGCCAATCCTTCCGTAGCCCGGATAATTCTCAAGCTCCAAATAATTGGACGGCTGACCGCCCATCATATTTATATCAATTATCGCAGTTTTTATATTACCCCTTGATGCGTACATGCCTGCTGAAAATCCGGCAGGGCCGCCTCCAAGAATAATTGTATCAAATTCGTATTTTTGCAAATCCTTCTCCTTTATTTTATGGTCAATCCCGCTATTTTATCACCCTTTAGTCTGTATGTAGCATTTGCTGTTTTTATAACGGAATTATCAACATCAGAAAGAGTTTCAAGGATTATTGTATTAATCCCTGAAAATTTATCTCCTGATATTTTAAGCTCAACTATATCCGTTAAAATTTTCCCTTCATAGTTGCTCTTTTTTGTAAACTTTATTGTTCCGTTTTCGACATAATTCAATGTTATAGAAGCAGTTGCTCCCGAAAACGGGTTTGTTAAATTTATGACGTCACCACTTTTAGATAAGTTCCATATATCGAGATTATTTTTTTTAAAAGTTGCCGGAGAATTTGTATCAATTAATTCCGAACTAACTCTCCAAGTACCCCAAAAAGCCTTTGGAACCTGATCGGTTAAAGACACTCCAACCTTGAACACATCAGAAGAAACGTCCTCGCAGCTTCCATAGCCGGATGAAACCACAAAAAACAAACCTATTATAATTAATGCTCTCAGAAAATTTTTCATAATATAAACTCCATTATAGTTTATAACAAAATTTTCCAATTTGTCAAAAAACAGACATTTTACTGCGCAAAATATCGGCAGATCCCTCATAACCCTTTCTGCCCATAAGCGCATATGTATAATTCTTTTCCTGCTCAACACTCGGTTGATCAAAAGCATTTACATTATACAAAGCTCCTGCAATTGCCGTCTGAATTTCAAACATATACAGCAATTGTGCAAGATAATACGCATTAATCTTTGGTATTGTAATGGTTAATGTCGGTTTGTTAAAATCAACAAGAACAACTTTTGTCGCATCA
>JBGUSD010000195.1:0-7112 GCA_045132355.1 Candidatus Gastranaerophilaceae bacterium | reverse complement strand
CCCTCCTTATGACGATATAATCAAGTTTTCAGATAAAAAGGAAGACCTTTCAAACTGCGCATCAACAGAAGAATTCTACGATTTGTTTGAAACAGTTGCAAAAAACGGCTATGATTTATTGGAAAAAGGCAGATTTGCAGCACTCATAATCGGTGACAGCTACAAGAATTCAGAAGTTCAACCTCTTGGCTTTGAATGTATGGCAAGAATGCAAAAGTTGGGCTTCGCACTAAAAGCAATAATCGTAAAAGATATGCAGGGCAACGAAAGAGCCAAAGGTAAAACCGCAAACCTATGGAGATACAGGGCTCTTGCAGGCGGCTTCTATATTTTCAAACACGAATACGTAATGGTATTCCAAAAACGCTAAATCCCTTAATTTATAACCCCCGAAAGAGTGAGAGGACATTTTTGTCCTCTCTTGCATTTTGAAATATTACAATTTCGTAATCAAAAATTATCAGTCTATGGATGTATATTTTTTCAAAAAATTTTTTATAAAATTTTGGCCAAACACATGATATGAATGGGTATAGGGTAAATTAAGTTTTGTAAAATTACTACCCATGTAGTACTAATGAGTGATGAAAAGTATTAAAAAAGTGGTATAATATAATTAGAGGAGAAAACTGAATATAATAAGCCCGGGCTCGGTGTTGACTGAGCGGAAAGGCATCAGATATATGAGCAATTTACAATTTCAGAACGACTTAGAAAAGTTAATCGCAATTCTGCCCGATAAGGTGCGAAAGCACATCACCTATGAGAGTATGGCTGATGTTATAGAAATCGTTCTTGATATCGGGAGAGTACCTGAGATAAGACATTCTTCGGGACAGATTGAGTATTTAGGCGACACGGATGTCACAGATGAAGATATTGCGTACATAACGCAAAGGGTGCAGGAATTCACTTCCGATAACCGTTCAGGGATCCCCGGAACACTCCACAGAATAAGTGCCATAAGAAACCGTCAAGGGAAAATTATTGGTCTTACTTGCAGAATTGGTAGAGTTGTTACGGGGACAATTGCATGTATAAAGGATTTTTGTATGCAGAACAAAAGCATACTGTTCTTGGGACGTCCGGGTGTTGGTAAAACCACAAAACTGAGAGAAATCTCACGACTTGTAGCAGATGAACTTGGCAAACGTGTTGTTGTAGTCGATACTTCAAACGAAATTGCGGGTGATGGCGACACGCCGCACCCTGCAATCGGACACGCTCGCCGTATGCAGGTAAGACAACCGGAATATCAAAAAGATATAATGATAGAAGCTGTCGAAAACCACACACCTGAAGTTATTGTGGTTGACGAAATCGGAACGGAAGCCGAAGCGCAAGCTGCAAGAACGATTGCGGAACGTGGCGTTATGTTAATTGCAACCGCACACGGTAACACATTAGAAAACCTTATTAAAAACCCTACATTGTCAGACCTTGTCGGTGGCATTCAATCTGTAACATTGGGTGATGACGAAGCAAAACGCAGAGCTTCACAAAAAACAGTTCTTGAAAGAGAAAAACAACCGACATTTGATATTGTAATAGAAATTTTGGACAGAAACACGCTTGCTGTATATAAAGACACTGCAGAGGCAGTTGACTATATTCTGAGAGGCTGGCCTATCAGACCTGAAATAAGAAAAGTTGATCAGACTTACGAACAACCTCAAGAGGGTACAATTTCTGCAGAAATTAACAAACTTGAACAAAAAATTCTTCCTGAACCGACAGACAGCCTGAAGTTCAGCTTTTCGAGGAAAGAATACACCGAAAGCGTCAAGGCATTCAAGAAAATATATCTTTATGCAGTTTCAAGAAGCATCGTAGAAAAAGTTATAGAACGGCTTGATTTGAACGCAGAAATCACACGCAGCATAGAAGATGCGGACATAGTTCTTGCACACAAAAACTTTGCAAAGAGCGGAGCAAAAGTATTGAGTACCGCAAACGATTACAGATTGCAAATATTCTACGTCAAAACAAACTCTATGGCGCAAATCCAAAAGGTTCTGAAAGAAGCTCTTGATATCCAAGAATCATCAGAAACTCTGAGAGGGTACTATGATGACGCCGAAAGAGCTCTTGATGAGGCTAAAGCCGCAATAAACAAAATTTTGGCAGGTGCAGAGCACGTAGAGCTTCAACCGCAAAATCATCAGATAAGGAAACTTCAACACGAACTTGTTGAGCAGCACAACCTGGAGAGCCAATCTGTCGGAGAAGGTGAACAAAGACACCTGAAAATTGTTGGCGGCAAAGAATTTAAAAAAGACAAATCCGCATAACAAAACAAACAGATACAAAAAGGCCGGTCGTTAAGACCGGCTTTTTATACTTTAATTAACCTCTGATTTTTAGTTTTTTAACTAAATCACGGTATTCATCAAGGTTTTTGCTCTTGATATAAGAAAGTAATCTTTTTCTCTTACCAACCATCATCAAAAGACCTCTCTTTGTAGCGAAATCTTTTGCATTAGTCTTTAAATGTTCGGTAAGTTCATTGATTTTCTTGCTCATCATAGCAACTTGAACGGTAGCAGAGCCTGAATCTTTTTCATTAGCGCCGTATTTCTTGATGATTTCTTGTTTGTTTTTCAAGTTAATTGACATATTAATTTCCCTTTTTGTGTTGAGTACATATTGGCGTAAGCACTCTACAAAGGTTATTCTAATATATCAAGAAAAAATTGCAATACTTAGAACAAAGATATGTTAAACAAAATTAAGCTTTAAAATCCATACCTTTTTCGGCAACGATACCAAATGCAAGTCCTGCACGCTGTGCATCAACAGCAGAATTCATTTTGTCAAGGAAGTTTGCTGCTGTGAATTCGGCATCGTGAACATTTTTTATAACTTCTGTTGTATATTTTGTTTCTTGTCTGATTTGATTAATTTGAACTGAATTTAATTGTTGGCCTTTGTTTTTTGCAAGAGCTTCATTGTATTTTACTTCGTATTTTTTCTTAGCTCTGTTCATTTCAGCTTTCATTTTTACATAAATGCTGTTTGCTTGTTGGTATGCATCATAATTTGCTTCCCAATCTGCTTTTGCATTATTATATCTAGACCATACATTAGTTTCGCCAAGGTTGATATCGTGAGATTTGCAAAATTCTTTTGCAACTTCATAATTCATAAGACCGACAGAATCAAGGCTCATTCCAAGCTCTTTTTCCAAAGCCTGTCTGCCTGCATCATTTAATGAAGCCGCATAAGCTCTTATAGCTGTTATAGGATCTATTTGTGAATTTCCGCTCATGATTATCCCAATATCCTCTCGTACCTATATAAAGTATTTTTTTTATAAAAAATTGCCTTTTTTGTAACAATATATTACGCAAAATATTTATGTGTTAAAATAAAGGTATGATTGACAGATATGCACGAGAAGAAATGAAAAAAATTTGGGATTTAAATTCCAAATTTAACTACTATCTCAAGGTTGAACTTGCGGTATGTGATGCGTATGCACAGGTTGGCAAATTTGACAAAAAAGACGTTGAGCAAATCAAAAAGCTTGCCAAATTTGATGTAGCAAGAATTGACGAAATCGAAAAGGAAGTCAGACATGACGTTATAGCCTTCTTGACCTGCGTAAACGAAAGTTTGGGGGACTTGGGAAGACTTGTACACGTTGGAATGACAAGTTCTGATGTAATAGATACAGCATTTGCACTTCAAATCCAAGACAGCGGCCGTATTATATTAGATGATTTAAACAGCCTTTTAACGACAATCGGCAAACTTGCCGTTAAACATAAAGATACTATCTGCATAGGTCGATCTCACGGAGTTCATGCCGAAGTAATGACTTTCGGGGTAAAACTTTGCAGTTGGCTTGATATTTTGGAACGCCAAAAAGATAATTTTTCCCATGCACTTGAACAGATAAGAGTAGGGCAAATTTCAGGGCCTGTCGGAACATACAGTAACATTTCGCCCGAAATAGAAGAAATAACCTGCAAAAATTTGGGATTAAAACCGGCAAAGATTTCAACACAAATAATAGCAAGAGATTACCACGCATATTTTATGCAATCATTGGCACTAATTGCGAGTGTAATCGAACAATTTGCAACAGAAATCAGGCATTTACAAAGAACGGAAGTTTTAGAGGTTGAAGAAGGTTTTGGCAAAAACCAAAAAGGATCTTCCGCTATGCCGCATAAGAAAAATCCTGTACTTTCAGAAAACCTCTGCGGCCTTGCAAGGGTTGTTCGGGCAAACTCAATAGCCGCAATGGAAGATATTCCGCTATGGCACGAAAGAGATATTTCTCACAGCTCTGTTGAAAGAATTATTTTCCCTGACAGTTTGACGCTTGTGGACTTTATGCTTAACAGATTTAACGAGATTATTGAAAATTTGGTTGTGCATGAAGATAATATGTTAAAAAACACAGAAAAATTTGGCGGTATAATATTTTCTCAAAAAGCTCTGCTAAAACTCGTAGACAAAGGTTTGTCAAGAGAAGACGCCTACACAATTGTACAAAGTAACGCTCTTGATGCCTTCAATAACAACGGCAATTTCAAAGAAAATCTAAAACGAGATAAAAGAGTGTTGGAACTACTTGATAAAGACGAAATTGAAAGTATTTTCAATAAAGAAGAATTTTTACAAAATATAAATACTATATACAGCAGGTTTCTATAAAACTTGCCATATTGGTTTTTTGCAATACAATGGATAAAGAAGAGGAATAATGTATGGACAAGAAGGTAAATGTAAAAGTATGCTTGGGAACAACTTGTTTTGTTATGGGTTCTTCAAATCTGCAAGAACTGATTGACCTTGTTCCTAAAAAATACGGGGACAAAGTTGAAGTAACAGGTGTTCCTTGTTTAGGACTATGTTCTATTGATTGGGAATTTTCAAAAGCCCCTTATGTAAAAGTGGACGACGAAGTTGTAAAAGAAGCTACCGTTGAAAAGGTTCTGGCAACAGTAGAGGCACATATAAACAAGTAATCTGAGGAATAAAATAATGATGATAAACACTACCCCAAAAGAAACTTCACATTTAAAACGTGAAATTTTGGTGAGACTCATAAAAGCATATTTAAGCGAAGATTTTCCGGAAAAGACTCGCTTAATTCCGTATGACATGCGACCAAAAGGCTGCGAAGTGCCTTACAGATGTTGTATACACAAAGAAAGAGCAATCCTTAGGGACAGAACAATAGCGGGTTTAGGTATGTCTATTGAAGATACACCTGACACAGAGCTTTTGTCAGAATTGGCAAAAAAAGCATTAGACAGGGAAAAACCTGAAGAAAATACATTGACGGTACTTACAACAGCTTGTCGAGGTTGTGTTCCTTCAAGGATATACGTAACAGACCTTTGTCAAGGTTGTGTTGCAAGACCTTGCGTTAACACTTGTAAATTTGGCGCAATAAGTGTTCAAAACGGTAGGTCAGTTATTGACCCTGCAAAATGTAAAAATTGCGGAATGTGCGCTCAAGTTTGTCCGTATCAAGCTATTGCAAAGATTATCGTACCTTGCGAAAATGCTTGTCCTGTCGGAGCCATTGCAAAAGATGAAAACGGACACGCTCAAATAGATTTTGAAAAATGTATTTCATGCGGAAAATGTGTTGCAGCCTGCCCGTTTGGTGCCGTACACGAGAAGAATCAAATTATAGATGTTCTAAAATGCATTAAAAACGGGAAAAAAGTCATTGCAATGGTTGCACCTGCAATAATGGGACAATTCCCTTGCAAACCTGAACAGTTAAAACAATCAATATTAAAACTCGGATTTGCAGATGTATACGAAGTTGCACAAGGCGCTGACGTAACTACAAAAACAGAAGCTGCAGAATTTGAAGAAAGAATGGAAAACGGCGAAGAATTTATGACAACATCTTGTTGTGCTTGCTACAACGAGCTTGTAGATAAACACATACCTGAGATAAAACCTTTCCGTTCAAACACACATACTCCGCTGTATTACACGGCAGAAATTGTTAAAAAAGAACATCCTGACGCAATAACAGTTTTCTTTGCGCCATGTAATGCAAAGAGAAAAGAGGGAATGAAAAACCCTAACGTAGACTACGTTTTGAATTACAAAGAAGTGGGTGCATGGTTTATTGCACTTGGTATACAAGTTGGAGAGAGCGAAGATTCACCATTTGCGAATGAAGCTTCAGCTGAGGCAAGAAACTATGCGGTAACAGGCGGAGTTGCAAAAGCTGTACAAACATTGTTACCTGAAGAAATTCCGGCATATCCTGTTGTGATCAACGGCTTAAATAAACAATCTATTAAAGACCTTAAACGCTACGCAAAAACAGGGGAATGCGATCTTGGTAACCTGATTGAAGTAATGGCATGCGAAGGCGGATGTCTTGGCGGCAGCGGAAATATTAACTCATACAAATTTGCACACAAACAGCTTACAAACTATGTAAGTGAAAGCAAATCACTAAAAGGCAAAGATTCCGAATGAAAAGAAGAATTAGCATAATAGGTTCAACAGGTTCAATCGGCACACAAGCGCTTGAAGTTTTGGAAAAACTTCAGGATAAGTTTGAAATAATCGCACTTGCAACAGGTCATAATAAAGAAAAACTTGAAGAACAAGCAAAGAAATTCAATCCTAAATATACCGTTTTGGGCGAAGAAGGTTTAGAGAAAATCTGCTCAGATAAAGAAAACGATATAATTCTTGTTGCATGTTCCGGAAGAATCGGGCTCAAACCGACACTCACAGCCATTAGAAACGGTATAGATATTGCACTTGCAAACAAAGAAACACTTGTTATGGCAGGCGACATAGTAATGGCAGAAGCCAAAAAATATGGGGTAAACATCGTTCCTGTTGATAGTGAGCATTGCGCAATTCACCAATGTATAAAAGACATTTCACAAGTTGAAAAACTTATTATAACGGCATCAGGCGGCCCTTTCTTACACAAAACCG
This sequence comes from Candidatus Gastranaerophilaceae bacterium, assembly GCA_045132355.1. Classification (GTDB taxonomy): domain Bacteria; phylum Cyanobacteriota; class Vampirovibrionia; order Gastranaerophilales; family Gastranaerophilaceae; genus SIG32. The sequence goes on along the minus strand of JBGUSD010000195.1, from coordinate 173 downwards.
TTGAAGAAATGAAAAACGCAACCGTTAATGAAGCACTTGCACATCCAAGATGGCATATGGGCAAAAAAATAACCGTAGATAGTGCAACATTGATGAATAAAGGGCTTGAAATTATTGAAGCGCACCACCTTTTTGGAATGGACTATGACAAGATTGACGTTGTAGTTCACCCG
>JBGUSD010000194.1:0-9056 GCA_045132355.1 Candidatus Gastranaerophilaceae bacterium | reverse complement strand
CTTACAGGCGGCGAAATGTACACTGAAGAACTCGGTATCAAGATGGAAAACATTACAACTCAAATGTTTGGTAAAGCAAAACGTGTTACTGTTTCTAAAGATGAAACAACTATCGTTGTTGGCGACGAAACAAAAGCCGCAGTTCAAGAAAGAATCAGACTTATCAAAAAACAAATTGAAGCTTCTGACTCTGACTACGATAAAGAAAAACTTAACGAACGTATCGCAAAACTTTCAGGCGGTGTCGCTCTAATTGAAGTCGGTGCAGCTTCCGAAGTTGAACTTAAAGAACGTAAATTGAGAATAGAAGATGCATTGAACGCAACCCGTGCAGCTAACGAAGAAGGTATTGTTCCCGGTGGTGGTGTTGCTCTGTTGAGAGTTCAACAAGGTTTGTTAAAGGCTCTTGATAGCGAAAAATTCGCAACTGATGATGAAAAAATCGGTTACAGAATTTTGACAGCAGCACTTGATGTACCTCTTAGAGCTATCGCTCGTAACGCAGGTGCTAAAGCTGATGTCGTTGTCGATACAATCCTTTCACATGACGGTGCATACGGCTACGATGCATTGAGAGATGAGTATACAGATATGTTTAAATCAGGTATTGTTGACCCTGCTAAAGTTACAAGATCAGCTCTTGTTAACGCAGCATCTGTCGCTTCAATGTTGTTGACAACAGAAGCCGCAGTTGTCGAAATCCCTGAAGAACATCCTGCAGCTCCTGCTATGCCTGCCGGCATGGGAGGTATGGCCGGCATGATGTAGTGCCTGAGGCACGACATCATATTGTGCCAATGTTCGCATAGGCGCTTGTACAAATACTTGTAAATCTATGAAAAGACATGCGTTAACGCTTTCGTTGATACATGTTTTTTCTTTTGGCTGAGCCTCTGCACCATATTGTGCCTATCCGTATAGGCGCTTGTGCAAATACTTGTAAATCTATGAAAAGACATGTGTTAACGCTTTTGTTAATGCATGTTTTTTCTAATATATGCTGATGATGTTTTTACGATTTAAAATGATAAAATAAGGTTATGATAGAAAAACAGATTGAAAAATACTGTCAATTTCTACGGGTAATTGGCGGACGGCTACAAGAGCATTTTGAAGATCAAAAAGAATATATTCACTGCAAAGAGGGTTGTGCTTATTGTTGCAAAACCGGAGAATATCCGTGTTCAGAGTTGGAGTTTGAGTTTTTAAAGATCGGATTTTCCCAGCTTTCAACTAACTTGCAGCAAAAAATTGTTGAAAATATTGAAAAAATAAAAAAAGAAAAACAAAACTATAAAGGCAGCCAATTTTTATACTCTTGTCCGTTTTTGATTGATGACAGGTGTAGTGTTTATAATTTTAGAATGATTATATGCAGAACTTTTGGTTTGGCATATTATAGGCCTGATGATGAAAAGAAAAACATGAGAGCACCTTTTTGTATGGAGTTTGGGCTTAATTACGGTGACGTTTATGACAAAAATACGAAGATGTTTTCAAAAGAGTTGTTTGAGAAATCAGGACACAAAACTGAACCTGTAGCCTACAACACCAGCGCAGGAGTTTTGATGGAAAAACTTGGTAAAGAGATGCTTAACCTTGACTTTGGTGAAGAAAAACCCCTTGTAGATTGGCTATAAACTGCTAAGATATCTTTCACCTGTATCGGGCAGGATTACTACAATATTTTTACCTGCGTTTTCGGCCCTTTTGGAAACCTGAATTGCGGCATACATTGCGGCTCCTGATGATATACCGCAGAAAATACCCTCTTTTGTCGCCAGAAGTTTTGCTGTTTCTATTGCATCTTCATTCCCTACGGTTATAATTTCATCAATTACGCTTTTATCGAAATTTGCCGGAACAAAATTTGCGCCAATCCCTTGAATTTTGTGAGGTCCGGCAACCCCTTTACTTAAAAGGGGTGAGCTTTCAGGCTCTACCGCTATTGCAATAATATCAGACCTTTTTGATTTAAGTCCTCTTGCAGTTCCCGAAATGGTTCCGCCTGTTCCGACTCCGGCAATTATTATATCGATTTTTCCATCAGTGTCGTTCCATATTTCTTGTGCGGTTGTTGTTATGTGTATTTCAGGGTTTGCGGGATTGTTGAATTGCTGTGGTATAAATGAATTTTTATATTCTTTTGACAGCTCCAAAGCTTTATCGACAGCTCCTTGCATTCCTTTAGAACCCTCGGTTAAAACTATTTCTGCTCCATAGGCCTGCAAAAGCTTTCTGCGCTCAACAGACATTGTCTCAGGCATTGTCAAAATTATCCTGTAACCTCTGACGGCGCAACATAGCGCAAGCCCGATACCAGTGTTTCCGCTTGTTGGTTCTATAATAACAGTGTCTTTATTTATCAAGCCTTTGTCTTCCGCATCTTTTATCATATTGAGTGCGGGTCTGTCTTTTACGGAACCTGCCGGATTAAAGCCTTCAACTTTAGCGAATACATTACCTTCTGTAAGCCTGTTTATCTTTACAAGAGGTGTGTTCCCGATAGTTTCTAAAATATTTTGTTTTACGTTCATTACAGAGCCTTTCTTTTGTTTGCCCCCTCACCCTGCCCTCTCCCGTAGGGCGAGGGTTCAGGTTTTTTGTATTTTTTCTATTACGCCTTCAATGTTTTTGTCTATTTCATTGTTCCAAAATCTCAAAACTTTAAATCCTCTTTTATTTAAATATTCTGTCCTTTTTGTATCATAGAGCATTACCTTTTCAGTGTTATGTTGGCTTCCGTCTATTTCTATAACCAGCATTTTTTCAACACATAAAAAATCTACGATATAGTCCCCTATCGGTACTTGGCGTTTGAATTTTAATCCGTCTATTTGAGAATTTCTTATAATATTCCACAGTTTTCTTTCTTGCGTAGTCATATTTTTACGAAGACTTTTTGCTATATTTAGTTTCCCTCGCCCTGCGGGAGAGAGAGTATGGGTGAGGGGGTAGCTGTTTCCCCCATACGTTTTGCTATTGCCTTGAGTTGATGATATTGTTCTTCCGATGGATTCTATTTTAGCCTGTATACAACCTCTGCATTTTGCAGGTGAGTCGTTTATACAGATTTTGCCCGGATAAATCTCATATTTCTTTCTGAAATCACCCTCTGTTGCGTTTGGCATAACAACATTAGCACCGCTTTGTAGTGCTATCAATCGCCCGTTAGGGTTAAGGGTCTCCATTGCTGTTGTTGCCGGGATATTAATCTGTGGCATTAAAAGTCGTGTTATTGCCATAACCTTTATTGCCATATCAAAGGTTCCGCCATCAGAACCCTTTAGCGGAGTGTCAGGATGCGGTATAAATGGCCCGACACCTATCATATCCGCACCAATTTCTTTGAAAAACAGGATATCATTCGCTAATGATTCAATGGTTTGCTCAGGAAGCCCCACAAGGCAGCCTGTACCAAGCTCATAGCCAAGAGATTTTAAATCATTTAGGCATCTTACGCGGTTATCAAAATCCATATTCGGATGGAGTCTTTTATAAAGATCTCTGTCAGTTGTTTCAATTCTTAGTAAAAATCTGTTTGCACCCGCAGCTTTTAATATCTTGTATTCCTCATATGAACGTTCTCCAATGCTCAAAGTTATGGCAGGTGTTGGCGTAAGGGTTTTTATATCTGTTATTATTTTTGCGAGATATTCTGCGCTGAAATATGAATCTTCACCTGATTGCATAACGATTGTTCTGTAACCGTAACTTATGGCTTTTTTTGCATAGTCAAAAATTTGTTCCTTGGTCAATCTGTAGCGATCCGCATTTTTATTATCTGCTCTGAGTCCGCAATATTTGCAGTTTCTTTTGCAAATATTTGAAAATTCAATTAAAGCTCTTAAGTGTACTTCATCCCCAACGTATTCTTTTCTTATTCTGTCTGCAGTCCGAAAAAGTTCTTCTCCACCTGAATTTAGCAGTTCAACGATTTCGTCTTTAGAAAGAGAGTGGGTTTTGGCGGCTTTTTCAATTATGTTATTCATATTACAATTTTATAACAAAAAGGCTGATTTTCATCAGCCTTATAATATTTAGTATTGAGAATTTTTAATCTATGGAAGTACAGTTGCAGGTTTGAAGTCAGGTCTTGGACCTCTGAAATCTTTTTTGTGAGTTTGTTCAAACTTTTTTCTGCCTTCTTTTTTAATCTTTTCTAGCTCTTTCTTTTGTTTGTCGGTTAGAATAGATTCAAACTCTTTCATATTCTTCATACGAATTTCGTGAGCTTGTTTGTCGAGTTCGTGAAGTTCTTTTTTCTTTTGTACGACAGTTTTGTAATCAGCGTTTGCGTCGATTGATTTCTTTATATCTTCTCGTTTTGCTTTAATCTGATCCATTAAAGGTTGCATTTCTTCATGACCTTTTTGTCTCAATTCTTTTGCTTTAGCCTTTTGTTCTTCCGTTAATTTGATACGTTTCTCAAATTTTTGTTTAGCTTCTTTGTCAAACTTAGGTGGTTTTTTGTCTAACTGGACTTTGCATGGCGGTTTTGGAACATCTGTTGTAGCTTTTTCTTCTGCCATAACCGCACATGTGCCTGTAAATGCAATCAGTGCTGCTAAAATTAATACTTTCTTCATAAGTTATCCTTTCATATATTCTTGTAACTCTTGGGCTAATTCTTTTTTTGCATTGTATAATCTTGATTTGATTGTTCCGACAGGACACCTTAGACGTTGCGCGCATTCTTCGTAGGTGTAACCTTGGATTTCTATCAGGATTATTACTTCTTTGAATTTTGGTTTTAGTCTGTTTATTGCGTTGACTGTTTTTATTTGTTTTTCGTTTTGAATTAGTTTTAATTCGGGTGTTGATTTTTTGTCTTTGATTGTGTTTAATACTTCATCTTCAGAGGTTTGGTATGGTTGGTGTCTTTTATATGATGATTTTAGGTAGTCTCTTGAAATATTTTTTGCTATAGTGTTTATCCAACTTTTGAAAGTTCCTTGTTCTTTATATTTGTCGGAATTTTTCCACGCTCTTATGTAGACCTCTTGCTCAAGGTCTTCATTTTGTTCTCTTGTAATGAGTTTTATAATACTTTTTACGTTTTCTTTGTTATTTTTTACTATTTCGTTAAAGTTCATCTACCATTACCAAACCATACGAGTCTACGGGAATTCCTAAATCTTCAGCTGATAAAGTTGTGCCGTATCTTATAGTGTCAGATATGTCTGTGTTCAGATTTATGACACCTAAAGTGGTCCCGCTCAGAAGCATTACAAAAAGTGCGCAGGCAGCTTTTAGTTTTGCAAAATCTCTTCGCTTTTGAACGAAATATGGTTTTGCATCTTGTATCAGTTCGGATACTTTTTGCATTCTCTCATGTTCTGCTTTACATTCCGGACAGTTTGCTATATGCTCCTGTAATGTTTTTTCATCTGCGAATGTAAATAGTGCTTCGTATTTTGTACATTTGTTTGTCATTTTTAACCTCTGTACTTATAGAACGAATTATATAATATTTTGTTCATTTTTTATTATTTTAAGTTGCAAATGTAAAGTTTTTGTAATAGTATAAAACAAGTTAGCAAAATTGTACATTTACGGATGTTGAAATAATCGCAATGAGTAAACCAATTCAAATATTAGAAAATATATGCAGAAAGATGGGCGAGGGTGGAATTAGTCCTGCTTTTGTTTCCTCAAGTATCGCCGCCGCAAAAGGCGTGTTTAGGCCTATATTTACAATGGCAGACACAAAAGAGAAGCCTGAAACAAAAAAATATACTGCGCTCAGAGAGTTTTTGACAGAGTTTATAGCTATCCCTGTATATTTGGCTAGTGGCAAATTGGCGGATTGGGGTACTAAAAAGCTTGCTACTCCCGAAATTTTCAGTAAAATATCAAAAAATGCATCAAAAAATTTGTCAGGAGAAGCTCTTACAAAAGAAATGATGAAATTTGAAGAAGCTTTGAAATTTAATTTGGGCTTCCTCGGTGTTGGACTTGCGGCGTTGTTGGTTATTCCTGCTTTAGCCTCTGTCGTTATAAAGCCGTTAATGCGATATATTCAACCAAAAACAGATTCAAATACCGTCGCAAACAGAACTCCAATCACAAGATATGATTATCTGTTTGTCGGAAATAAATATAATAGTTTGAATTCTTTCCCTAAAACTATGACGCACGTTGGTATGAAGGTAGGTGGCGTATGATAGGACCGGTATTAGCAAATATATTTTCAAATCCTACAGCAGCAAATCTTACCCAAAATACTGTTTCTCGTGTTGCTATGGAAACAGGGTTAAAGTCTATCGGAAGACCGGGATTTATTTTGATTGATAAAGATATAAGTCCTCAAACAAAGAAATATGCGGCAACAAAAGAATTTTTGTACCAAGCAACATGCCTTGCTGTATATTTATTGGTAATTCCTCCAATCTTTAAAAATGGTTCATTTGCTCTTGGTAAGAAATTGTTGTTCAAGAATTCCAAAGAGTTTGCGCATTTTGATAAATTTAAAGATTTCAAGAAGATTCTCGGTGATAAAGCTGAACTTGCGAAGTATCCTTTGGTAAGAGGTACGGTAGAGCTTGGTTCTTATATCGGTTCAATACTTGGTTTAGCTGTTTTGGCTCCTGAAGTAAGCCACAAAACTATTCACCCGCTTATGCGTTTGATTGGCATGGAAAAGAAACCTGAAAAACAGGCTAAAGAAGAAAAAGTTGACGTTAAAGCATAATCGATTTTAAAGCTTCGTCTGATCTTTTGGCCATTAGTTCCGCTTTTAGCTTCTTGTTTTTACGTTCTTTTTTAGGAAGTTCAACAGGAGGTAATATACCCCAGTTAGAATTTATCGGCTGGAATTTATCCTGATTTTCATCGCTTATGTAATGGGTTAATGCTCCAAGTACTGTTTCTGTCGGAAGTTCAAGGAGTTTTTCACCGTTTATAAATTTTGCCATATTAATTCCGGCAAGCATTCCTGTTGCTATGGATTCTGTATATCCTTCTGTCCCTGTTAATTGTCCGGCGAAGAAAAGATCCTTTCTCTCTCTTGTTTGTAGTGTCGGGTGCAAAATTTTTGGAGAATTTATAAAGGTATTTCTGTGCATTACTCCGTATCTTACAATATTTACGTTTTCAAGTCCCGGAATTGATTGCAAAAGTTCTTTTTGGCTGCCCCATTTGAGGTTTGTCTGAAATCCGACAAGGTTGTATAGAGTTTTTGCGGAATTGTCCTGTCGAAGCTGCACTACGGCATAGTTTTCTTCTCCAGTTCTTTTGTCAATCAACCCGACAGGTTTCATAGGGCCAAATCTCAGGGTATCTACTCCTCTGCTTGCCAAGACCTCTATCGGCAAGCAGCTTTCAAAAAATTTGGCGTTTTTTTCAAATTCTTTAAGCTCTATTTTTGGTGCGTTTATTAGTATGTTGTAGAATTTTTCGTACTGTTCCCTGTTCATCGGGCAATTTATGTATGAGGCTTCACCTTTGTCATATCTGCTTGCGTAAAAGGCTTTGTTAAAGTCGATACTGTCCTTTTCAACAATAGGTGCGATGGCGTCAAAGAAATGCAGGTGTTCACTTTTTGTGAATTCTTGTATTTTTTGTGCCAAAATATCACTCGTTAAAGGACCGGATGCAATTATTGTTGGAGTACCCGGAATTTCGGTCAATTCTTCAGAAATATAATTTATATTAGGATTGCTTTTTATCCTTTCGGTAACGGTTTCGGAAAACTTTTCTCTGTCGATTGCAAGCGCTGTACCTGCAGGAACCTGACAATCATATGCTATTTTGATTAATTCTCCGCCAAGAACGGTCATTTCATGCTTTAAAAGTCCGCTTGCATTTGAACAGTCATATGCCCCCAAGCTGTTTGAACATACAAATTCCGCACATTTATCTGTCTTATGTGCGCCGGTACTTTTTTGCGGCCGCATTTCATACAGATTAACTTTTATTCCTCTTTTGGCAAGCTGCAGGGCTGCCTCTGATCCTGCAAGTCCTGCTCCGATTACTGTAACTTCCATGCCTTAAAGTTTATAACACTTAGTGTAATGTGTCAATTATTACTATATGCGTAGTAGGTAAATTTCCTATTATAAGTGTATCATGGACACTTTGTAAACTTATTGTTACAAATGTAGTAGTTTACTTGCATTATGTTTTTGGATTAAGTATAATAAGTACACTTAATCGATTTTGCGATTACGTTAATATTTCTTAAATTAGCGAAAAAATAGGGCAATAAGATTGGGGAAAAGTTTTTTATATATAAGTAGTCAGTGTAGTTAGTTAAGTAGGTTAGATGTCAGTAAAACCCGTAAGCATTTCAAATGTTGATAACAGACAACGTTATCAGAATAACAGGACCGCGAAAGCAAATGTGTCATTCACGGGCTTTAACCCTGTTGTCGGTCTTATGGATTTTATTGCAGCCGGCGGCTATGCTGCATCTTTTATTTTGCAGGACGGTATAGGCTTTGTAATTCCTCGTGTCGGTAAAGGTATATTCAGAGACAGTGAAAAGAAAGATGAAAAAGGTAATGTAATATACAAGCCGAATGGAAAACCTGAACGAGAATATAATTGGGCTTATGCGAAAAAAGAGGGCGTAAGAGAGGTTGTAACAGGCCCAAGTGCGTTTATTATTCCGTTGTTGATGCTCAAAGGTATTAACAAGTTTTTTGGGCGTGCAAATAATGTAAAACTTAACTATCTGGACACATTTAAAAAGCCGTTTGCGGATATGATAAACTCTAATCCTACGGGTTTTGGTCTTGATAATGCAAGTAAAGCAGGATTTTACGAAAATGTATTTAAATCAGTTATCGGAGAAACGATAAACGGACGTTTGCCTGATCCTGAAAAACTTTCTCAGAGTGAAATAGATAGTATAGCAAAACAATTTGCAAATAAACAAGTTAAAATTGAAAGCATAAATGCTGATAAAACTTTGTCTAAAAAGGTAAAAGCTGCAAAAATTGCAGAAGTCGGTACTGTTGAAGATGCTTTTATGAAACTGAAGAAAGGTAAAATCGGTGGCGCTGTTAATGAGTTGAGTCTTCGACTTCCGTCATCTGCGGGTAAGGCTAATT
>JBGUSD010000193.1:0-3533 GCA_045132355.1 Candidatus Gastranaerophilaceae bacterium | reverse complement strand
CAAAAAATGTGTCTACAATCTGCTAAAATCAGCTAATACGTCGTATTTATTTTTTAGTAAAGCCAACAATGAAAGCCTGTTTTTCTTAACATTCTCATCTTTGTCCATGACTAAAACATCTGCAAAGAATTTTTCTACCGCAGGGTTAATTTTTTCCAAAGATTTTAGATATTCAGAATATAAAGCATGTTCATCAACAGTACCTATCGCAGTATACAGCTCCCTTTCTGCCGGCTCTTTGAAAAGTGCCGGATTTACGTTTGCAGACGTTGTCTCTTTCAATATTCTGATTACTCTATTCGCACTTTCAAGCATATCAGGGCAATCCATTGTTGAAACAACCTTAACACGTTCAATATAGTCTAAAAGATCTTTTAGCGGGGAGTTTGCACAAGCTTCCAGTACATTTTTCTTATAAGTGTCAGAAAGCATAATAACAAGCCTTTGTACAAAGAATTCCTTAACCTCATCCGCACAATTTTTTTGTACAGGTAAGAGTTTAACCGCTTTTTCAATATATTTTTCGAGGTCGATTTTTAAACCTGCATCTAATACCGTTCTCATAACGCCAAGAGCAGCTCTGCGGACACCTAACGGATCAGATGAACCTGTAGGTTTTTTACCGTCTGCAAATACCGCACATATTGTATCAAGTTTATCTGCTATACCAACAATTTGGCCCTCAACACCTTTTGCTGTTTCACTTTCCGCATTTAGAGGGAAATAGTGTTCTTTTATACCTTCGGCGACTTTTTCATCTTCCTTTGATACTCTCGCATAATCAGCACCTATAAAGCCTTGTAGCTCTGTAAATTCAAATACAAGCTGGGTTGTCAGATCTGCCTTACACAAAAGCGCAGTTCTTTCAATATTTTTGGGATCAACACCCATATCTGATGCGATTGATGAAGAAAGTTCTATTATCCTTTGAGTTTTGTCATAAACAGAACCCATACCTTTTTGGAAAGTTACCCCTTTCAGGTCTTCAACATAGTCTGCCAAAGGCTTTTTAGTATCTTCATTAAAGAAGAACACCGCATCGTCTAACCTTGCCTTGATAACTCTTACATTGCCCGCTTTAATATTTTCAAATTCATTACCGATATAATTTGTCATTGTAATAAATTTGTTGATTAGTTTGCCATCTTTGTACAATGCAAAGTATCTCTGATGGACAGCCATAACAGTAACCGTAACTTCTTCGGGTATTTGCAAATATTTTGGATCAAATTCACAAACCGCAGCAACCGGATATTCCGTAATAAAGGTTACTTCGTCAAGCAAATCATCTGAATATCTGACTGTTGCACCAAGTTTATCCGCCTCGGATTTTGCTTTATCGACAATTATTTGTCTTCTTTCATTTTGATCAACAATAACATACGCTTTGCGTAATTTTTCAAAATATTCATCAGGATTGTTAATTACAATATTTTGTTCAGAAAATCTATGACCTCTGGAGATTTTCCCTGATTCACGATCTATAATCTTTATTTTAACTTCGTCATTATCCAATATTGAAACAATCCATCTGATAGGACGTGAGAATTTGTCTTCATTGTAACCCCATCTCATAAAATGAGAGCCTTGAAGCTTCATAACAACAAACGGAACATTTTGTTGAAGCAGATCAACAATAGATTGACCCTTAACAACTATTTTTGCATGAAGGTAATCATTTTCTACGTACAAATCTTCCGGTTTTAGACCGTTTTTGTTCATAAAACCTTCGCCGGCTTTCGTCAAATTACCATTCTCATTATATGCAACTTTTTTGATAGGGCCTTTTACAACCTTTTCCTCATCAGGACTTTTCGCTTCAAGTCCGCTTATAATTACAGCCAAACGTCTTGGGGTCGCATAAACATCAACTTTATCAAACCCGACCTTATTATCATTGAGTAATTTTTCAAAGCCTGTTTTTAGCTGCTCAATTGCAGATGGGATAAATCTGTATGGTAATTCTTCTGTTCCGATTTCTAATAAATATTTACTCATTTTCCGTCCTTTTTTCTTTAATTATATTAAGAAAAAAGCTCAATGTAAATATTCAGGGAAGAATTTTATATACACTCCTTTATTTGGGCGACAATATCGGATGTTCCGTCATACTTTGCAAGAACATGCGCTTTTATCTGAATCGCATCCATTTTTTCTCTGTTATTTTTCAAAGCCATAATTTCATCCAACAATGTTTCTGCAGAAACGTCTTCATCCTCCAAATAAATACCTGCACCATTTTCCTCCATATATCGCGCATTTTTACGCTGATGGTCAGATGCAGCATGAGGATACGGGACATAAATTGTTGCAACTGAAGATGCACAAAGCTCCGATATACTCAAAGAACCCGCTCTTGAAACAGCAATGTCAGAGGATTTTAAAACGTTAATCATATCTTCAAAATACGGCTTTACAATCAAGTTTTTATTTTCACTATATTCAGGATAAATAACAGCTAATTTATCGATAACAGAATCAAAATTTTTCTTTCCTGTCTGAAATATCACCTGAATATCATTATCCTCGACCAAAGTTTTTATAATTTCAACAGTAGCATTATTTATTGATTTTGCACCCTGCGAACCACCCATAATGCATACCGTCAATTTATCTTCAAGTCCCATATTAGCCCTTGCTGTCTTTTTGTCCAGTGTTTTAAACTCAGATCTTATTGGATTGCCATTAACTTTAATATTTTTGTTTTTCAGATAATCTTTTGCTTTTCCAAAAGCAACAGAAACCCCTGCTGCATACGGAGCAAGCTTTCGGGTAACAAGCCCCGGTTTTGCATCACAATCATGCATTACAAACGGGACATTTAAAAGTTTTGCTGCAAACAGTGCCGGTGCCGAAACATAACCACCCGTTCCAAAGACCGCATCAGGCTTGTATTTTATAATATAACCAATGCTTTTTACTATTGCGAAAATAAGCTGAACACCCCAAAATACTAAATCAAAAGAAATTTTCCTCGGTAGAGCATGAACATTAACTGACAGAAAAGGATAATTCTTTACAATAGTGTATTCAAGATTTCTTGGGTTACCCACATAATACACTGCATTTCCATCACTTTTCAGGTAATCGGCAACAGCAATAGCCGGGTATATATGCCCGCCTGTTCCTCCGCCTGTCACAAAAAAAGTGTTTTTATCCTTCATTTTGATTCCTTATCTTCTTAATTCTTTTCTTTGAAATATTCAACAAAATTCCAACCATAATCATTGAAACAATCAATGACGACCCGCCATAACTGATAAACGGGAGTGGAACACCCGTTGTAGGCAAGAATGAACTTGCAACACTCATATTCAAAAAGGCTTGGAACCCTATAGAAAAAGTAATACCTATTGCAAGTAATTTTCCATACATATCAGGGCATTTTGCTGCTATTAGAAAACCTCTTTGAACAAAAGTAAAGAACAAACCAATAACAAGTAAAGTCCCGACAAGTCCTAATTCTTCTGCAATTACGGCAAAGATAAAATCCGTATGACACTCAGGCAAATAATAGAGTTTTTGAATTGACC
>JBGUSD010000192.1:0-7842 GCA_045132355.1 Candidatus Gastranaerophilaceae bacterium | reverse complement strand
TTCTATGGTACCTTTAACCACATATTTGAGGTTCCTGATTATACAAAAGTAGAAAATTACGATAAGTGTATAGAATATTTCTTTAATAATGACAAATTCTCAGCGAACCTGATAAAAAGAGTTGCCTCAAAACATGACAACTTTGAAAAGGTTGTAAATACTGTGTTAGGAACGGATTTGACTCTTGATGAAATGCTTCAAAAATATAAATCAAGATATTTGGAAAAGAAAATTGTTTCATCAACAACGGTTTTGTACAGGTCAGAGGCCTTTTCAAGCACATTGGGAATAATAGAAGACCACGAAAACCGTCCTCATATTGAGGTTGACCACAAAATAGGCAGAAATGATCCTTGCCCATGCGGCAGTGGGAAGAAGTATAAGGTATGTTGTGGTAGAAACCAGTAAAATGAAGGGTTTACAGAGATTTGAGTAAATCTAAAAAGTGAAATATAGTACACTTACATACGTTTTTTATAAATGATTTTAAAAGATTATCTGGATACCTAGATAATCTTTTGTTTTTATAGTGTAATTGAACTTGAGAAAAACAAAAATTATTTGGATGTTAAATGTTCATAATATAAGTAATATTGTTAACAAGCTGAATAAAGAAAGATAAATAGTAATTTATGAGGAGAATTGAAAATGGATAATAAGGAATTTGTAAAATATTTTTATGAAAATATTGTTTCAAAAAATGAACTTGATAAGTTATCACAATTTATATCAAAAGAGTGTATTTCAAGAAGTGGAGAAAATATTGTTAATATTGGATTAGAAGGTATGAAAAAACATTTAGAAGATGTGAAAAAAACTTATCCAGATTATACTATGAAAATTATTCGCCAATATTTAGATGGAGAATATGTTGTTTCAGAGTTTATTATGCAAGGAACACATAAGGGAGAATTTGCAGGAATAAAGCCAACAGATAGAATTTTAACTTTTACAGGAATTAACATAGATAGAGTTGTAGATGGAAGAATTATTGAACATGGAGGAGCAACTAATACATTTGAAACTTTATTGGAAAATAAACTTATTACAGGTAAAACAAAATAAGATAATTTTATCGAGAAAACTTTAATGGAGGAAAGATAAATTACAATCTATCAAGATGTTTACAAGATTTTGGTATTCTAAGCAAGATGAATTCCAATTATTAGGCAAATTTTACATACGTTTTTACATACTAAAATTGAAGATTTCATCATTTTTTGCATGGATTTTAGTGCATTTAAGTTGTTTGAAATGCAAAGAAGTGGGCTAAAATGAAGAAAAGTGCAAAAAAATATATCTCGAACAGTACACCATGCGGAAGCGGCAAAAAATATAAAAAATGCTGCGGTGCGGCTATATAATTTTTAATTAATTAAATTCTTTAATTAGTTTTGCAAATGACTTTGAAGATATTCCTATGATGTTTTCAAAATCCCCGTCAACCGTTTTTACAAAACCGTCAGGTAGTTCTTGAATGCCGTATGCTCCGGCTTTGTCAAAAGGTTTGTAGTTATCAATATAAAAATTTATTTGTTCGTCTGTAAGGTCGTTGAAGGTAACCCTGCTTGTTGTTGAGTTAATTTTGTATTCTTTTGTTTTAGAGTTAACAACGGCTATTGCGGTTACAACAATGTGGGTTTTGTTGGATAGTTTTTTCAACATATCAAAAGCATCTTGTCTGTTTTTTGGCTTTTCTAATATATCATCACCCAATACCACAACAGTATCGGCACCTATCACAAGAGCTTCCTCGTTTAAAGTTTCTGCTAAACCGAAAGCTTTGTTATAAGCTAAATTCTCTACGTATGAGTAAGAAAAAGCCGTCTTCGTATGTTTTTCTTTGTACGGAGACGGAATAATTTCCAACTTGTAATCCTTTAAAATTGCTGCCCGTCTTGGTGATGCGGACGCTAGGATCATTTTTCCCATTCCTTGTTCCTTTTGATAATACCTATAGTTATATTATCATGAACAAAAAACTTTATCTGCGACCCATAGCCTTACTGTATCTTGCGGATCGTGCGTTTATTGCATAACATGCTATATTTAATTTTTGTTTTAAGAGCATCATATTTCTATGCATACTTGCATAATCGTTCATTGCACCCAACATTGCCTGAGGGTCAACCATTGATTCCATGCTTTCGTGGTTGTCAACTTTTTCTTCTGCGTACTTTTTGACCAAGAGCTGGTCGATGTAATCTTCAGCACCTATTGCCATAGATTCCTCCCTTATTCCTAGAAAGTGTATATAATTTTCCTATAAATATCCTATGTATATACTAAGTATATTTTTTCCCAAAAATTGCCTAATTTATTCAAAAATAGTTTACATTTGTTAACATATATCTAAAAACAAACCCTTTTAAATGAATATACGATTCTATTTTACAAATCAAAAAAAATATTGTAATATAGAGGGTATAACAAGATAAAGGAAAAATATAATGAAGATAACGGAAAACAAATTTATGCGTAAAATGTGTGCGTTTACGCTTTCAGAAACATTGATTACGCTCAGTATAGTTGGTGTTGTTGCAATATTGACATTGCCGGTTGTAATAGAAAACTATAGAGGCAAGGCTTGGACAGCTGCTGAAGGCATGTTTACATCCAGACTTGATAGGGCTTTACATGCTATGTCGCAGACAGGTAACCTTGAAGGTTATGGTACAACAGAAGAATTTGTTAGCAGCTTGAAAAATTTTATGGATATAAAGCAAGTTTGCGATACAGATAATCTTGATGACTGTTTTATCTCAAAATTCAAATATGATAATGCTATCATCAATACTTTGAATTTAAAAGAGGGATATAATCTTGGCATGCCGACGATTGATTCCTCTACGATTGGTATGAGAACAAACTTTGGTGTAAATGCCCTTCTTGTTTATGATAAAAAATGTAAAATAGAAAAAGATTCAGATTCAGATGATGCGTACAGGGCTTGTGTTGCTGCATATGTTGATACTAACGGTAATGCCGGTCCTAACAAGTTCTCTAAAGATATTAGGCCAATAAATTCAGGAATTCCAAATGGCGGTACGAGACCATCAGAGCCAGAGCCTGTCACAGGGCCGCAACCTTCGGTGCTCCCGCCTGTTAACTGTGTAAACGAGCCTCATTTTGAACATTGGTCCGGTTGCAAAGGACGTATGCTTATAGTTGCTGAAACGGACCTGTATGGTGATGGTAGTAGTGGCGAGAAGCTGATGAATTGGTATGAAGCAATGGCTGCATGTGAAGCTATAGGAATGAGATTGCCTACAATACAAGAACTTCGTGTAATATACCAAATGACAAAGGATGGTACAGTAACAGGTATAGCCAGTGCCGATTATTGGGCCGAAACAGGATATTCGCAAGATCCTAATATTGCCCAAAATGTATATATGGGTGCAGGTAACTGGGGTCTGGCTGAAAAAAATTCCGGATCAAGACACACAAGATGCGTCAAGAACTAGGCGTTATAATTTATATCTTATGACAGCATTAGCACCCTGAGAGGATATGAATAAGGTGCCATTTGATAAATGCAGTCCGTACGGTTTTAATATGTCTGATACAAGTACTGAGACAAAGCCGTTACGGTCAACTTTCAGCACATTATTGTTGTTATAATTTGCAATATAGATGTTACCGGCTTTGTCGCATACCATCCCAATCGGGCCGTTTAGTTTGTTGTCTTTTAAAAATATTACACGTTTGCCTTGAGGGTTAATTTTATAGATTACGTTGTCAGAATATCCGGCAACAAGCAAGTTCCCGAAAATATCGGTTGTAATGCCTGTCGGACTTGCAATATCCTGATAAACGCCGTTTGTACTTGGTTGTGTTGGCGGTTCAGTTTTATTTTGCTCATATTTTATGGTTTGTAAATCTGTATTCAGTGAATTTGCAAGGCTTTGAGCTTTTGCATTTACGTATGAACCTGCAGGTATCAGAGCCAAAAAGGTTTTGGCTTGTTCGGGATTTCCTAATTTGTTGCTCAGTTCTGCGGCTTTGTAAACAGCATCATAGTCTGTCGGTTTTCTTACAATTATCTGTTTAAAAACGGTGAGTGCTGCATCGTCTTGACCAAGATAGTTTAAAATTGAACCAAGGTTGTAGTATGCATCAATAAATTCAGGGTCAAGTTCTATGGCTTTTCTAAATGCGGCCATTGATTTGTCATATTGACCTATTTTGTAAAAATCAATACCTTTGTTGTATTCTAACTTTGCTTCGGTATTACTGCTTGCCAACACAGGTGTCAATGTCATTGCACCGAGTATAAATAAAACTGTCAGAAGCTTCTTATATTTCACTCAATTCCTCAATCAGTTTTGCATTTTTATCTGCAAATTTACTACCTCTTGATATTATAGCTTGTTTTAAGATTTCAGGCAAGTCAATAGCTTGAAGTTCTTTAAAGTTGTCAGGAAGTCTGAGGCTCCAATTTGCATCCCCTGATGTACCTGGTTTGTTATACACGTCATCAATATTGAAGAAGTCGGTGAAGAATATTTGAACGTTTTCTGCTTCAGATGCAAACAGTTCTACAAGTTTTGTAGTTTTTAAAAATTCCGCATCTTTAGTTAGTTTTACAATCAAATCATCTTTGTCTTGAGCTTCTGCGTATAAATCTTCAACCAAATTTTTAGCGTGCAAATACCCTTCGTGGGTATTTATCATTGATTTTGCCCACATAGATATAGGCTGATTGTCGTGCGTTCCTACCATTGCCCAACACCTTTTGTCGATGTTTTTGCATCTGTAAGGGTGTTCTTCGTCCTCCGGAACAACGAATTGAGTTAATCTCATACCTTGAAGATCATATTTTTTCATGACAGCAGCAACAGGATTTGTTAATGTACCCAAATCCTCGCATACTATTGCATCTTTGTCCAAACCTTCTTCTTTAGCGGCGCCAATTACAATTTTTTCAATCAGTCTGCCGTATAATTCAATTTGTTTTTCTGACAGGGTTTTGACACGTTTTTCTTTATCTGCGTCCAGTGTCGTGTCAAGATCTTCAAGTTTTGCTATAGCAAATTTGGACAAAAATTCGTGCTCAGGAGAGGAGTATAATCTTCCTGCACCTTCGTCTATTTTAGGTTTTTTGCCGGCTTTGTATACCCAAGGGTCGATGAGACCTACAATGTGGTCGATTCTTACGCCGCCAGGATTTTCTCTAAACATTTTCTTGTACAAATTTTTTAACAATAGACCGGCCTCATCAAGCGAACCGTCTTCTTTGTACATTTTTTCAGGATTAACAACAGGGAAACCCCATGCTTGACCATCTTTTGAAAAATAATCCGGAGGACAACCTAACATCCAGCCATCTAAAAATAAGGATTTGTATGCCCATATGTCACGGTCAGAGAATGCAACCTGTCTGTCTGCAATCATTTTGATATCTTTTTTCTTTGCATAATCTCTTGTTTCTTCACTCTGTTTGCTTAGCACGAACTGAATAAATTTATATTTATCTATGTCATACTCGTATTTTTTTGAAATTTCAACAAGTCTGTCGCCATTTTTTAGTTGTTCTTCTATTGTTTCAGGGGCGAAAAGATTTTGATCGGAATCCCATACCGGCCAATAATCGTTGTTGTGTTCTATGCACAGCGCTTCGTACAAGCTATCTTTGTCCAACCAGTCGTTGTTTTCGATTTTAAATTCTTCAAATTCTTTTTTTAGTTTTTTGTCGCCAGATTCTGTGAAATTTCTATAGGCTTCATTCATTGCATCTTCGTATTTTTTGTATGCGTATGAGTATGAAGTTCTGTTTTCACCTTTTTTAGGGTTGTTTTCAACTATTTCATTAAAAGTTTTTTCTGATAAGATATTTCCCCAAGCCTTTGTTGTAAGTTCTTTTAGGTCAACAAAGAGCGGATTAAGAGAAAATATTGTGCCGGTATATGGTGAAGAATCACAACCTTTTGTCTTGCCGGCAGGTCCAAGCTGTATTGCGTTAAATATTCCTGAAGCGTAGTCAATAAGCTCTTTGGCACCGTTAGAATTCATTGTTCCAAAGCCTGTATTTTCTCCTTCCAGAGCAGGAAAACTGCCTCCGTGTATTATGAGTGCAAAATTCTTTTTACCCAAAACCTTAAGTGCGTCCTGGATAGCTTTTATACCCTTCTTATCAAACATTTCTTACCCCTTATAAATTTAAACGAATATTAAAATATAAATTTGTGGTTCTCGTCCCAAAGGACAACTTCTTAACGGCAACAATTATAGTATAGCGGATATACAGAGTGTTGCTTTCTTTTTTGCCTACTTTTTTCTTTCTGCAAAAGAAAAAAGTATGGTGGGCCCGGTGCAAGCCGAGCAGAGGCACGAGCCCTGCAAGGGCGAGAGTCGAGCAACAATCAACGTAAACGTTGAGTTTTCGTTGTTGTTGAGAGCGTTGCCGTTTATCGCGAGGCGCAGCATCTCCCTCTATTCACTTATCAATAAATGGTGGGCCCGGTGGGACTCGAACCCACGACCAATTGATTAAGAG
Organism: Candidatus Gastranaerophilaceae bacterium; assembly: GCA_045132355.1. Lineage (GTDB taxonomy): Bacteria > Cyanobacteriota > Vampirovibrionia > Gastranaerophilales > Gastranaerophilaceae > SIG32. The sequence continues at coordinate 1,343 of JBGUSD010000192.1, read as the reverse complement.
TCAACTGCTCTACCAACTGAGCTACAAGCCCATCTTGTTTAGCTCTAATATGATTATATTTGGTGAAAAAAAAATTACAATATTAAATTCAAAAAGAACCGGCCTTCATATTAAATTTGCATAATGTTTTTTAACAATGTATAATTAGTTTATGGCTAAAGTTACTAAATGCATGGTTATGTCGGCAGGCATGGGGTCTCGCTTAGAGCCGTTAACACTTATGGTTCCAAAGCCCTTAGTTCCGGTCTGTAACAAACCGGTCATGGATATTTTGTTTGAAAACCTTTCTGATATCGGGATTAAAGACGTAATATGTAATACCTATTATTTATCCGATCAGATTATTAACAGATATACATCGAGTTGTCCTGTCAATTTTAATTATATTAAGGAAGAAACACTCTCCGGAACGGCAGGCGGTGTAAAAAAATGTCAATTTTTCTTTGATAAGGGAGAGGATTTTGTTGTTCTTTCAGCTGACGGGCTTACTAATGCCGATATCTTGCATGGAATTGAAGTCCACAAAAAATCAGGTGCGATTGCAACCATTGGGGTCAAACGGGTTCCAAAACATGAGGTTCAAAATTTTGGGGTTGTTGTAACCGACAATGACGGTTTCATTACTGAGTTTCAGGAAAAACCTCCTGTCGAAATTGCTAAAAGTGATTGCATAAATACAGGTATTTATATATTTAATTATAAAATATTCGATTATATTCCTGAAAATACTTTCTATGATTTTGCCAAAAATGTTTTTCCAAAACTGTTGGAAGGACGCCAGATAAATACCTTTGTCGTTGAAGATTATTGGAGTGATATTGGTACCCTTGAACAGTACAAACAATCTGTATCAGATGTTTTTGAAGGTAGATGTTATTTTGATCATGACAAAGTTGTTGAAGTCCATGAAGGCGCATATCTTTCTGCCTCTGAATTGCCGAAAGATTTGAAGCTTAGGGGTTTTTCAACTATTGGTAGAAATTGTAAAATAGGTAAAAATGTTGAGATAGAAAATAGCATAATATGGGATAATGTTGAAATATCTGATAGCGTAGTTATTAAAGATTGCCTTATTGCATCAAATGAAAAAATAATGAGTAGTATTTCGCGCAAAGTCATTGGCTGCGGTAAGTTCGTTGAAATATAGTAAATTTGTGCTTGATTTTTAGATTGATTGATGCTAGATTTAATAAGGTAGCACTGAACAGATTCTGAAACAAGTTCAGAATGACAGTGGAACATGAAAACTGAATAATTCTTTTTAAACACGAAAATCGTGGGCTTGTGGCACTCTGCCGAACAAAACCTTCCTGTGGATGGTTTTGTGAGAGGGGTAGCGCAGA
>JBGUSD010000191.1:0-5385 GCA_045132355.1 Candidatus Gastranaerophilaceae bacterium | reverse complement strand
GTTTTGAAGAAGTTTGTAATCCTGGAAAACAATCCCCATACAACGTCTCAGGTTAGGTACTCTGTCACTTGAAAGATTTGCAACGTTTATACCGCCTATTGTAACAGTACCGCCTGTTGGCTTTTCTTCGGCGTACAAAAGCTTCATAAGAGTAGACTTTCCAGCACCTGAGGCCCCTACTATAAAGACAAATTCGCCCGACAAAATATCAAGATTGACATTTTTCAATGCGTAATGATCATTATCGTATCTTTTTGTAACACCTCTAAATTGTATCATTATTAATTTTCCTTAATTTTTAATCTTATTTTATCGGCAAGTTTTTCAGCGGTCAAGCCGTAAAAATCAAGCAAAGAATCCGCATCTCCACTTTGTCCGAACTCGTCATTCACTCCGATACGGCAAACTTTTTTCGGACAATTTTCACTTAATACTTCACAAACTGCACTGCCAAGTCCGCCAATAACTGAATGATTTTCAATTGTTATTGCCATGCCTGTCTTCTTAACACTTTCAATTATAGTATCTTTATCCAGCGGTTTTACTACCGGAACGTGAATAATTTCAGCTGAAATTCCCTCTCTTGCAAGAATATTAGACGCTTCGATAACTTCAGCAAGGGTTTCCCCATTTGTTATCAAAGAAACATCTCTGCCCTTCTCCAATACAACAGCTTTTGCTGCGTTGAATTCATAGTTCTCGTCAAACACGTCACATACGTTACTTCTCGGAACTCTTATATACATAGGGCCTTCATGCTCTGCCGCATACTTAACAATTTGCGCACACTCATTGCAATCCGCAGGAACAAAAACTGTCATGTTCGGCAATCCTCGCATTAGGGAAACATCTTCTAATGCTTGGTGACTTGCACCATCTTCACCAACGGTTATTCCGCCATGAGTACCGACAATTTTTACATTAAATTTCGGATAACAAACAGAATTCCTTATCTGATCATATGTTCTTCCTGTTGCAAACACAGCAAAACTTGCCACAAAAGGTACTTTCCCAACAGCTGCCAAGCCTGCCGCAGTTGCAACCATATCTTGTTCTGCAATACCACAGTCAAAAAATCTGTCAGGAAAAGCTTTCGCAAAGATTTGAGTCTGCGTTGAACATGCCAAATCAGCATCTAACACGACAACCTTCTCGCTTTTTTCTCCTACTTCACGAAGCGCATTCCCAAAAGCAGATCTTATAGATTTCTTATTATTTTTGTCTATTAACATTAATCCCGCCTTTTATAATCATTATAGCATAAACACCCTTTCTGGCAAACCGTTTTTAACCTAGATTTACAATATTAATAATGGTTTTGCATGTTAAGAATTATTAAAATTTATCAAAAAAAAGGCAATTTAATTTCTTGAGGAACATTTAAACGGTAGAATAGGAATATAGTAAAATTTATTGAAAGGAAGAATAGACAATGTTACAAGTTCCAAACATTCCCCAATATCAACAACCAAGCTATAATGCGGTTAAGATTGATATTCACAATCCTGCGGTAAATGCTCCGGCATGTCCGCAAGCACCGGCGCAAATGGGAGTAATGCCACAACAACAAATGGCAGCAAATTCACCATATAATTACCCGCAAGCTCAATTATATGATTACCCGCAAGCTGCACAGCAACCATATTACATGCCAATGCAGCAACCTCAATATATGCCACAACAGCAAGCTTACCAACCACAATATCAACAACCGGTAAACATGCCTCAACAACAAGTAGCATATCAACCACAACCACAAATGTATCAACCACAAGCTCAACAATATTACCCTCAAGGTGGTTTCGTTTGCCCACCATGCCCACCGGCACAACAAGTAAACGTAAACGAAGCACCTAAAGCTCCTCAGGCAACAGCAACAGTTCCTGCTGCTCAACCGGAAATTGTACAACCTGAAGCTGCAGTTGCTCCGCAAGTTGACTTGAATGGTTTTATTGCAAAATTAGCAAACCCGGATTATGAAGTTCAAGCAGATGCAATGGAACAAATTGCACAAATGGTAAAAGATGAACCTCAAAAAGCTACCGAACTTTTGGATAAGAAAATTGTTGACCCGTTAATTTCTATAATCAACGCTGATTCAAGCAAATTGGCAGGTCCTACTGAAGAACAAAATGCCGCAAGACAAAAATTGATGGCAGGTCAAAAGCTTACAGAACAAGAAGAAGCTCTGGCTAAGACAATAACTCCAATGGAACAAGCAGAAAGAAATAAAAGTTACGCAATGTTCACCTTAGCAATCCTTGAAAAACTGTACGGTGAAGAAATTAAAAAGTTAACAGGCTCAAATGTACCTCTAACTGAATTACCTGCAGCTATGAACATTGTTGATCAATTAAAAGACAATGCTAATCCAATGGTAAGAGCATCAGCTATCGAAGCTTTGAGCTACATCCAAGCTCCTGAATACAAAAAAGACTTGGAAACATTGTTCTCAATAGCTAAGAATGACCAAGACAAAGGTGTTCAAGAAGCCGCAGCAGCAGCTCTTGATAAATTAGCTCAAATATAAGCTAATTACGTAACATAAACAAATTCCTTTCTTTCAATCATAAAAATAGCCCTCAAATTGAGGGCTATTTTATCATATATAAGAAATTTTAATCTTTTACTGGCTCGTTACAGTTTTCATAATCGGCATGAGAACATATAAACTCACACCATTTATCAATAATTTCCTGCTCACTGAGTTTATATGATATCGGTTCCCCAATATATATAGTAATTTTTCGACGAGTAAACGGCCATATCTTTGGATATCCGTTAAAATCAGCCAATGCAACCGGCACAATATCAGCTTTTGCAGACTTTGCAATAACTGCAAAACCCTTTTTTATACCTTCCAATTTACCATATGGTCTTGTACCCCCTTGAGGAAATACTCCCAAAGACCATTTCGTTGTCATTATATCTTTAACCGTCTTAAATGTTGCGATTTCAGGTTTATTTCTGTTTACTGCAAATGCGCCAAGCCTTTTTACTAACCAATTCAACTTTTCATCTTTATGGAAAAGTTCTTCTTTTGCCATAAATGCTATATGAGTTCTTGTAGCAAATGGTATAATCGGAGGGTCAAAAATTGACACATGGTTTGCGGCGTATACGTAATGCCCACTGTCTCTTGGAACATTTTCTTTACCGTATATTTTATAATCATAGAAAATCCTCATAAAGTTATCCACGACAATATTACGAAAAGCAGTATAAAATAATGTCCTGGCCCATCCATATTCTCTTGCGTAACGTCTGTTGTAATTACGTTCTTCTTTCATTTACATCCCCTATATATTTAAATCCAGTCAATTCTTCTATCTGTTTAATCCATTGTTGAATCATTTCATCAACATCACCGTCATAAGGTATAAGCTTGCCTATTCTAACGACTATATTTCCGGTGAATGGCCAATATTTAACTTCATCAGTGCCTGTAATTCCAACTGGTAAAATTCCTGATTTAGTAAGCTTTGCAATATTAATAAAACCTTTGTTAACATCACTTATTGTACCCGGGGCACACCTTGTTCCCTGCGGAAACAAGCCCAAAACCCATTCTGTTTGTTTTAGAGCTTTAATTGTTTTGATAGTTGAAGCACCGAGATGATCACGGTTTACGGCGAATGCGCCGAGCCAATCCAGCCACCATCTTAAAAATTTAATTTCAAACAACTCTTGTTTGGCCATATAACCAACAGGTCTCGGTATAATACCGCATATCAACGGCGGGTCAAGTGTTGACAAGTGGTTTGCAGCAACAATGTAGCTGTTATCTTTCGGAATATTTTCTTTTCCGTATACTTTCAATCTGTACACAAGCTTGAATCTAATCATGTAACCTATTTTTGTAACCATATACAAAAACAGCTTACGCCACAAATTATATTCAGATACGTCACGCTTTGTGTAGCTTCTTCTCTCTTTTTTTATTTTATCTTCTGCCATATCCAACTCCCACATTTGTGATTATACACGAAAATTATGATTTTAGCAAATAGACATTAACACGTTTTTCCTGTATAATTTTTTCAAGGAGAGGTTAAATATGGTTAATGAAAACGAATTATTCAAAAGTGTTTATGACAAAACGCCGGATTACATCAAAAATCTCAAATTAATGGATTTTTCAAATAATGGCGAGTTTACATTCAAACTTAAAAAGGAGCACCTTGCACCATATGATAAGGATACAAACCCTGAGGGATTAGGCCTTGAAGAATGGTTTGCCAATTATGCAAAGGAAGCAAAAGTTTCAACAGCAGGTATCCGTGGGCCTCAAAACATTTTGTATCCACAGGATACAAGGTTCCCTATTAACCTTGTAGGCATCGTGCTTGCAACACTGGCCAAAGCACTTGTTGCAAAAGAAAAATATCCCAATAAGCAAATCGTAAAAGTCGCAGGCCGTGAAGTTCGCTATAATTCTGCACTTTTCCTTGATGCCATCTCAAGAATTCAAGCCGCACAAGGAATAATGACGTTAACCTCAGAAAACACAATTCCAATTTGGCTTGCCTCATTTTTAGCCTTTAAACTTGACCTTTTAGGCGGAGAATATATAACATCAAGTCATGGTATCTCTGTCAAAAATGCCACAAAAGATTTAAACTGTCAGGGCAGCCAATACTTGCCGGAAGAATCAATGGAATTTGTTGATAAAATAAGAGAAATATTTGATTTAACTAATAAAAACGGTTTCTACAACATAAAAATTGCAGCGAAAGATAATCCTTTGATAAACAAAAAGGCTATGGAAAAGTTAAATGACGGAGTTGATTTGTATGTTGAATATTTAAAATCAGGAGTTGCACAGGATTTTAACCTAAACCTTATAAAAGGCCTTAAAAACACAATCTATATAGAAAATGTCGGAGGTTCTGCATACAGAACTCTCAGTCGAGTACTTAAAAAGTTAAACATTTCAGACAAATACAAGTGGTTTAACACAGAAGAGGATCCTTTCTTCCATGCAATAGGTAAGTATGATACCACACCAAAAGGGGAAAAAGCTTTTTATGATTATTCGGTTGATGCAACAGTAATCGCGAAAAAACCTGACGGAACAAAATTCTTCCCTGTAATTGATACACTTGATTACGATAAGAAATTAAAAGATGTTCCAAATAACACCGCAGTTCTCATAACAGACCCCGATCATGACAGATTGACTATTGCACAGACAGAAAGCAGTTCAAGAATCCCTGACTTAAAAGCTAACGGTATTGACTACATGAAGCTTACCGAAAGCTCTGTACTTACAATATTTACGGCAAATCAGGCGTTTTTAATGCTAATGGACTTTTATTCAAAACAATTAAAGGAACAAAAGCTTTGGGACAACCACCCGAGATTTATGATAAAAACAACAGCATC
>JBGUSD010000190.1:0-7096 GCA_045132355.1 Candidatus Gastranaerophilaceae bacterium | reverse complement strand
TGTAATATTACCCATTTACATAATAAATATTTTAATTTTTCTTAAACAACCACTTGCATTATAATTATATTTAGAGTAACATTCTATATACTAGCGTGCGTAGGCGGATTTTTTTGTGGAAGAAATCATCAACGTCTATTAAGGAATTAAAAAGTACATTAGAAATATAAAGGAATAAAAAGATGAACCCTATTATTGATGAATTAGAAAAAACATATTTGGAAAAAGAAATTCCTGATATGAACCCTGGCGACACAGTAAAAGTTTTCGTTAGAATTATCGAAGGAAACAAAGAAAGAACACAGGCGTTCGAAGGAACAATTATTAAAGACCACGGTTCAGGGATCAACAAAACAATTACCGTTAGAAAAGTATTCCAAGGCGTTGGTGTAGAAAGAGTATTCTTGGTTCACTCTCCAAGAATCGAAAAAATCAGCGTTCTTAGACGTGGTGATGTTAGACGTTCTAAATTGTATTACTTGAGAGAACGTTCTGGTAAAGCAACTCGTATCAAGGAAAAAATTGAAAAAAGATAAGCTTCATATTCACTGGTATCCGGGACATATCGCTAAAGCTGAGCGAAAATTAAAAGAACAGCTGTCCTTAGTAGATGCTGTGATAGAAGTTGTTGATGCGAGACTGCCTTATTCAAGCAGTTATGATAATATTACGAGGCTTTTAGGTGAAAAGCCTCGTTTAATTTTGCTAAACAAATCAGACCTGACAAACAAACAAGAACTTAAACCTTGGATTACACGACTTGAAAAAGAAAACAACTGCCCTGTAATACTTACGGATGCAAAAAATTCAAAAGATTTATCACTTATTGTCAAAAAAGCCATTGAATTATCAGAGCCTAAAATTCAAGCACTAATGGCAAAAGGTCTTTTAAGACGCCCTGCAAGAGTAATGGTTGTCGGTATGCCAAATGTTGGCAAATCAAGCGTAATAAACAAGTTAACCAAATCATCAAAGACAAAAACAGGGGCAAAAGCAGGGGTTACACGCCAACAACAATGGGTCAGAATCAACCCGCAGCTGGAACTTTTAGACACTCCCGGTATTATTCCCATGAAACAGGACAATCAGGAAGTCGCAAAAAAACTTGCGTTTGTAAATTCTATCGGAGAAAATGCATATTCAAATGAACTTGTGGCAAAAGAATTGCTTGACACTTTGTCTGAAAAATATTCTGACAAAGTAAAAGAATACTACAAAACCGATAATTTAACGTTAGAGGATATTGCAACAGCAAGAAATTGGATTATTTCAGGCGGCAATCCGGACACAGAAAGAACCGCAGTATATCTTTTGAAAGATTTTAGAGAAGGTAAAATAGGGAATTTTATATTAGATGACATTAACCAAGAATGATCATATAATAAAACTTTTTGATTTCGACAACAGTTTTAAAAAAACAATAATAGGAACTGACGAGGCAGGAAGGGGTCCTGCGGCAGGCGGTGTTTTTGCAAGTGCAGTATATTTCAACGACAAGTCAAAAGACTTGATTGAAGAATTGTCCATCTTAAACGACAGCAAACAGCTAACAAAGAGAAAGAGGGAATCTTTGTATGAGATAATCTTGCAAAATACAATAAACAGTACAGTATGCATTGAGGTTGAAGAAATTGAAAAAATAAACATCCTAAATTCCTCTTTAAAAGCAATGAAATTGGCTTGCGAAAATGTTATTAAACAAATCGAGAAAGGCGATATTCTTACACTCGTTGACGGGAATAAACTCATAAAGAACTACAAATATCCGCAAAAATACATAATCAAAGGTGATGCGACATCAGCTTCAATCGCTGCCGCAAGCATTTTGGCAAAAGTAACAAGAGACAGATATATGGAAGCTTTGGATAAAGAATTTCCGCAATATGGCTGGGCTAAAAACGCCGGATATTTGACAAAAGAACACACCCAAGCAATAGATAAATACGGACTTTCACCGTACCACCGCCCGACATTTCTAAGAAAACATTTTGCAAAACAAGAACAACTGAGCCTTTTTTAACAACTTGCAAAAAATAAAAACATAGCATATAATCAATAAAAACTGGAGTTATTATGAAGAAAAAGATTTTAGCAATTATTTTGGCAATAGCAATACAGGCACCCGCATTTGCAGGCTCTTATATCGACAAACAATTAAAAGAAGCAAAGAAAAATCAAAAATACAATACAACACAAAAATACAAAAAAACAAATACGGATATTGTAATCCCGGCAAAAACGAACATTCAGATAAAAGATCCGGGCATCATAAAATTATCCGACTGTCCTCAAGTTGATGAAAACGCATATAAAGCAAAAATTGCACAAGATGAAGCCATCTATAAAAACAAAATTTACAATGTAATGTATAAAAAAGATACGACAACACTCAACGTTCAACCTTATGCACTTGACTTTTATAATATCTACAGAATAGCCGAAAGAATAATAAGAGCAAACAATCTTGATTACATAAATTGGAGAATATCTGTCAGAAAATCTGACGATTGGAATGCCTATGCAACCGGAGTAAACAGCATAAACATATACACAACACTATATGACTCTCTATATGGCAATGATGATGCACTTGCATACATAATTGGTCACGAAATGTCCCATATACTGCTCGGACACCAACAAAGATCAGCGGAAATGCTTGACAAATTAAACAGGAGCTACAAAATGGCAAGGGTTTCATCTGCGGCAGGACAAGGTGTTGGGGCAATATCCATGCTTGCACAAGAGAAAAAATATCTGGCAGAATCCAGAAAAATGGAATATATGGCTGATACTTTAGGTGCGGAATTAATGACCCGTGCCGGTTACAATATGGAAAACGGAATGCTTGCAATCAAACAAATGGAAGCGCAAGCACACGTAAACAACTTGTATAATAAAATAAACAGTTCACACCCAATGCCTGAAGAAAGGGAAGCAAGCTTAAGAGAGAATATGGCAATATTTTCTCCGGAATGGGTGAATGAAGGCAAAGAAAACATAATGAATTCTGACGTTTTAGAGGTTAAAAAATCGTCTGACAGGGTATCAATCGTAATTTCAAGCAACCCAAAAGCCACTAAAATTTTTGAACTTGAACCTGTTGATAAAAAGATTTTGCGAATAGCATACATGAATTACAAAAACGGCAAAATGCAAAATGCCATAAAATATTTCAAAAAACTCAATAAAGTAAAACCTTCTTACGTAAATTACCTGTATATGTCATACGCAAATGAATACTTGTACAAACAAACCAAAGAAGAAAAGTATTTGAAACAGGCAAAGAAGGATGCAAATGAAGCGGCACTTATGAATATAAGAGATGAAATCGTTATAGAACAGGTCAACTCTTTATAGTGTGTCTATCCAGCATAACCATAAGAATTGATATATCAGCAGGTTTAACTCCTCCAATTCTTGCGGCTTGTGCTAATGTTTTCGGTCTTATCTTTGACAATTTATCTTTTGTTTCTGATGATATATGTTCAATCTTTGAATAATCAATGTTTTCAGGAATTCTGTACTTTTCAAGCTTTGAGCCCTGCTCTACCTGAAATTCCTGACGTTTGAGATACCCCTCATATTTTACAAGTATTTCAACTTGTTCATATACATCTCTTGAGATATTGAGGGCGGATGTGGTTTCGTCAATTTCTTTCAAAACATCATACGTGATATTCGGGCGTTTTAAGAGATCTGCGAGCTTCATACCCACATCAATGTGTTCACTATATTTTGCGAGAATAGAATTAACCTCATCACATGCAGAAATTTTTGATGACATCAGACGTTCATGTTCTAATTCTATTGCCTTTTGCTTATCTGTGTAAACTTTATATTGAGCCTCATCAATAAGCCCGATTTTATGACCGATTTCGGTAAGCCTTGCATCAGCGTTATCCTGTCTTAATAAAAGTCTGTACTCAGAGCGGGATGTCAACATTCTGTACGGATCCTGAATATCTTTTGTAACCAAATCATCAATCAATGTACCAATGTATGATGAACCTCTTGAAAGTTCAAGCATTTCAGAACCATTCAGGTAATTAACGGTATTAATACCGGCAATCAAACCTTGTGCTGCAGCTTCTTCATATCCTGAAGTCCCGTTAATTTGTCCACCAAAGAACAAGCCTTTTACATTTTTTGACATAAGAGAATGCGTTGTCTGAACAGCAGGAACATAATCGTATTCAACCGCATAAGCAGGTTTTATAACATGAGCTTTTTCCAGTCCCGGCAACGTTCTTAACATTTCTATTTGTACTTCTGCAGGCAAACTGCTTGAAAATCCTTGAATATAAACTTCATAAGTACCCAAACCCTCAGGCTCAATAAAAATGTGGTGTGACGGATTGTCAGCAAATCTTACAATTTTATCTTCTATTGACGGGCAATAACGAGGGCCGACACCGTGTATAAGTCCTTGATACATAGGCGACTTATCAAGATTTGCCTTAATAATTTCGTGTGTTTTTTCATTAGTGCGAGTCAAATAGCAAGGATATTGAGGCCTTACAGGTCTATTCGGCTTGAATGAGTAGAAATTTAGCACCTCATCGCCTGGCTGAACAGTCATTTTTGAATAATCAATAGTTCTTTTATCGACACGTGAAGGAGTTCCTGTTTTCAGTTTTTTTGTTTCAATACCAAGTTTGTGCAAACTGTCAGACAAACCTATCGCTGCTTTTTCACCCATTCTTCCGGCGCTGTATGATCTAAGACCTACCCAAATTTTACCCTCTAATGATGTGCCTGTTGTAAGAACTACCGCTCTTGCCGAATATTCAATCCCGAACTCATCAACCGCACCGCAAATTTCACCATCCTTAACTAAAAGTTCTGTTATACAACATTGCTTAAGATAAATATTATCTGTATTTTCGATAATATTTCTCATATATGCCATATATTCTTTTTTGTCAGATTGCGCACGTAAAGCTCGCACAGCAGGACCTTTTGAAGAATTAAGCATTTTCATTTGGATATAAGTTGCATCCGCCACCTCTCCCATAACACCGCCAAGCGCATCGATTTCTCTGACAAGAGTCGATTTTGCAGGGCCGCCTATTGCAGGATTACAAGGCATAAGGGCAATATTGTCTACATTTAGCGTACACAAAAGCACCTTGCAACCAAGTCGTGCCGCACTAATTGCCGCTTCACAACCGGCATGGCCTGCACCAACAACGATTATATCAAATTTATTCTTCAAATAATCCATAAAAACATTATAGTACAAATATCTAGTTCAAATGTATGATATTTTCAATATTTAATAAAGTTATAAAATTTATGGTCGAAAAATCTTATACACACAGTTGGAGCTCAAAATGTCAGAACAAATTTTAATGCCGATTACAAATAACAGCGAAAAAGCACTGGATGCGTTGGAAAAAGCGAGAGAAGCACACGAAAAATACCTGATCAGACAGCAAAATTGCGACCTTCAGGAAGCTATTGAACATTATGTTGATGCTGTAAAACTTGACCCTATGCTGCCGGAAAGTTATTACAGACTTGCAAGTCTTATGTGGGAACAAGGACAAATCAGTATAGGAACGGCGATAGAACAATGCAAAACCGCATGTACTATTGCACCAGGCAACATGAACGCACACATGTACACAGGATTTTTCATGAAGCTTGCACAAGATTTCAAATCCGCAGAAAAGGAATTTAAGTCTGCAATCAAGGTCAGCAAACTAAAATCAGCCAGGCCAAGGCTTATACTTTCACAATCAATTTTACAGAAGATAAATTCACAAAACGGAAATATAGGTGATTATGTAAGCTTCTTGTATTACTTCTTGTCCGGCACAATTATGCTGGCTTGGGACAAACCTGCTATCAAAATGTTTTACAAAAACATTGCAGATGATTTTTCGGTTTTTAAATACAACACATTAGGTAAAATCTTTGAAAAGCTGAAGAAATTACCTATCGCAGAAAGTATTTACCAAAAAGCAGTAGATAAGATTGAGCATGGTGAAATTTTCTACAACAGAATGGGCGATATAGCACTCAAGAATAAAGAATACGATGTCGCAGTTGACAGCTACAAAAAAGTTCTTGATGCAAACCCGCTAAACAGAGACGTATGGGCAAAACTTGCAACTGTACTTCAAACATTCTTCCCTGAAGCGCAGAACGAAACCATAGATTGTTACGAAAAATTATTGGAATATGACGAAAACAAAGCGCCTATCTATTACGAACTCGGACATCTTTACATGTCAAAAGATGATAAAATAAATTCAATTAGTGCATTTAAACTTGCGCTGGAACTTGATCCTGAAAATCCGTTTTATAACAATTCATTAGCATACGCATACGCAAAAGCTGAATTATATGATGATGCTATCCGTCATTATCAAAAAGCAATAGATTTAAATCCTGATAACGAATGGACATCAATAGTATGCCAAGCACTTGGCGCACTGTATGCAGAAGTTAACGGAAACATTGAAGCTGCAGTTGCAACTTATCATGCAGGATTAATTCTCGATCCGAAAAACTATGATTTATATTTATCGCTAGGTGATACATATATGGCAGATTATGATTTGGATAACGCAATCAGAACATACTGCGATGCAATAACACTGAACCCTAATGATGCAAGAGGATATTCCAAAGCAGGTATTGCGCTATGGGAAAAGGATTATCTTGAAGAAGCCCTTGTTGCATACCATAAAGCTGTTGAACTTGCACCTGAAAATGAATTTGCACAAAATAATCTCGGTATATTATACTTAGATGGACTAATGGATGCAGAACAAGCTCTTGAATATTTTGAAGAAGCAATCGCAATAAATCCAAGCTACACACTTGCATACTTCAATGCGGCAAGAGCATCTCAACAAATGGGTTTCACAAATGATGCCGCAAACTACTACCAAATGGCAATAGATTTAAACAAAATAACAAACGATTTGGACGAAAACGATATAAAAGAACGTTTACATAAACTGTTTGAAGTTTAAATCTGACACAAACTAGCGCATCCAAATAATTTCACAAAGGTTGACCCTGTGTACTTAAAAATTTCCCGGAGATGGATTCTGCGCAGTAACAGGCGAACATCATGAGC
>JBGUSD010000189.1:0-11979 GCA_045132355.1 Candidatus Gastranaerophilaceae bacterium | reverse complement strand
CTGAGTTGCAAATTTGCATTTCTCATGCCCCGAATTTGCCGGATGACGTGTATGACAAGTACTTAAAAGATACCGATTTTAAGGTCATAAAAGGCGAAAATCAGGCTTTATTGAGTTGTTCAGATGCTTTGATTTTGGCATCAGGTACGGTTGCACTCGAGGCTTGTTTATACAAGGTTCCTATGATTATTGCGTATAGAGGACCTTGGTTGTTTTACTTTATTTATTTGCTTGTAAGGTGTATAAAAAAGGTGTCTTTACCTAACATAATTGCAGATAGGATGATTGTACCGGAAATTATTCAGGGGAAAGTAAGTTCAAAGAACATCTGCTACGAGATAGAAAAAATCATATATGACGGTGCATACAGAGAAAATTATATAAAGCAGCTTGGTGAAGTGAAGGAGCTTTTATCTGATAAGGTTTCATCAGCTGAAGCTGCGTCTGTTATTGCAGAAGAATTGAGCAAATAGTAGGCAAAAATTTTTATGTGCAGGTTTTATATTTGACGTATGACATACGATGTTGCAGCATTAAAATTTGTAGAAAAGCCGGTTTCTACCTCGTTTGCAGACGTTTCAAACAGGCAGGACTATTTTATAACGCCTAAAGCTGCGAAGGATATATTTGATGATGGAGAGAAAGTAAGAGATAGAAAAGGCAAACGCCTTGGCTGGGTAATATCGATAGCTGCGTTAGCTGCCGCAGGCGTAGTTTTTGTCTCAATGAGAGGTTTGCCAAAGAGCGCATACAAATGGATTGCAAATTTGGGTAAAGGTCTTAAAAACCGATCTGCAAATCGTAAGGTTGCAGGGCACAACACGCTTGCCAAGTTCTATGAGAATATGTCGAAACATTTTGAAAATTTTGCGGCGAAATCCAAGAGTATAAATAACTTTACTTCCTTTAAGGATTTGGCGTTCAAAAAGTTTTTTGAAAAATCAAAATTTGCAAAAAAAATATATGATTCAATCACAAATCTTTTTGAAAAAATGGCTGTCAGCACAGTTTCAAAAAAATATAAATCAAGCGAAAAAACTTTTTCAAAATTGTTTTCTACCTTTACCAAAACCAATAAAAAACTATTGGCGCAAAATACAAATGAAATTATGTCTGTAAATGGGACAGAAATGGAATTAACCAACGTCGTAGAAGATATAATTAAGGCTCAGACAAAATCAATGGCAAATTTTGAGGGCGGTTTTGGCAAATCCCAACGTGCAAAAAGACTGGTTCAAATGCATGAATATTGCAAAGACTTGGATAAACGAGTTTTGGAAGCGGGAATTGGGGATATTTCTAAAGCAAAAGGTTTTAAAAGTATCTTAGAGGCGGTGAAAGATGCCCCTATTACAAACAGATTTGTTGCAGCTGATTGCCTTGCAAATGATAAGGCAAAACTTTTGTCGGAGATAAAAACCCTCCTTTCAAAGCAAGACGCTTCCCTTTCGGAAGTTCTGGAGCTTTATAGGCAGGTGTTACCGCAAAAAGAATACGCGAGATTGGTGTCTAAAGTTAAAAATGCGATGAAAAAGCTGGATAAGGCTGCAAATATGGAAGGTGACAGATTTTTTGACAAACTGAGAGATTTGACTTTAGGTTCTGCGCCAACAGATGTTATTTCAATACTAAGTTCGCTTGTGGGTGTTGGTGTTGGCTTGTCTGTTGCTGACAATAAGGAAGAAAGAGTTTCTGCGACTTTAAAATACGGAATACCTATTGTAGGCTCTGTTGCAACTTCTGTTGCAATGACTGTCAGTCTGGTATCCGGTATTTGGTCAATGCTTGTTGGTACGGCATCAGGTATTGTGATGAACAGGGTTGGTAAAGGTATTGATAAAAATTATCAGCTAAAACAAAAGCAAAAGGTTGATAATGAACACACTGAGGCGATAAAGGCTGAGGCAAGTTCTGTGGAAAAGGCATAAGAGAATAATTTTATTTTTTTGATATAATGTAAGTATGACAGCGAGTACAACAGAAAATATCAGATATATGCTTGAGCAGAGGGAAATAGATAACTTGAGTGAATTTGCAACAAAAAGCAGATTTTCTAAAGGCAGAAAAAACCCTATCTCTGAATGTAATTTGAGAACTTGTTTTCAGCGTGACAGGGACAGAATACTGCATTCAAAAGCTTTCAGACGTTTAAAGCACAAGACTCAGGTATTTTTATCTCCGTTTGATGACCATTTTAGAACAAGGTTAACACATACCCTTGAAGTTTCACAGATTGCAAGGACTATTGCAAGAGCATTGAGCCTAAATGAAGATTTGGTTGAGGCAATATCGCTTGGGCACGATCTTGGGCATACCCCGTTTGGGCACTGCGGAGAAAATGTTTTGAATGAGTTGGTAACGGGCGGATTTCATCACAACATTCAAAGCGTACGTGTTGTTGAAGTGTTGGAAAACTTGAATTTGTGCAGAGAAACAGTTGACGGTATATTGACTCACACTTGGGGGTATGAACCGAAAACTCCTGAAGCGCAAGTTGTTCAGTTAGCTGATAAAATCGCATATATTAATCATGATATAGAAGATTCAATACGTGCCGGCATAATTTCAGAGCGGGATCTGCCAAAAGAATGTATTGATTATTTTTCTTCAATACAAACGCACAGATTGGAAAAGATGATATACGAAATAGTGAACAATTCGCTCGGCAAACCTGTTGTTTCGATGAGTGATGAGGGTTGGCATTATACAACGCTTTTGAGAGAATGGATGTTTAAAAATGTTTATGTAGATTCTCCTGCAAAGCTTGAGGAGGTAAAGGCTGCAAAAGTTATCAGAGAGCTTTTCTATTTGTATAAAGATATGCTCAAACCTGTTTGTGATGAGAGTAGAATTGAAAGAGTTGTTACAGACTACATTTCAGGCATGACGGACAGATATGCGGTCGAAAAGTTCAAGGAGCATTTTATACCGATTGGGATTAAAACCTCTGCAAAAGATGATTATTTGTTTAAACTCGCTAATGTAATTGATTGAAAATGCTTTACCAAACGGAGATAATATAGTATAATTTAGTTATGGATAGAGCAAGTCTTTTGGGTTTTGAAATAGACAGGTATGATTTTCAGGGTGCGGTTGATTATGCCAAAGCAAATGGCGGTCATGTTGTGACAATCAATCCTGAGATGATTGAATATGCTTCAAAAAACGAAGAATTTGCAGATATAATAAGAAAAGCGGAACTTGTTATTCCTGACGGTGTGGGTATTCAATTAGGTTTGAAGCTTGTCGGATATGATGTGAAACGTATTGCGGGTGTTGAGTTTGCAAAGCGAATGATAGATGAATATGTCGGTAAAAGGATTGCTCTGATAGGTGCAAAGCCTGATATTATTGAAAAAGCAGTAAATAATCTAAAATCCGAAAATCCCCGATTAAATTTTGTATACGTTCAGGATGGTTATTTTAAAGATGATGAAAAGGTTTTGACAGAAGCTGCAGAATGTCAGCCGGATTTGGTTTTGGCTGCATTAGGTTCTCCAAAACAGGAAATATTTTTATATAAATTAAAGCAAAGACTGCCGAAAGCACTAATGATAGGTGTTGGCGGCAGTTTTGATGTATGGTCCGGTGAGGTTGAAAGAGCTCCTGAATTATTCCAAAGATTGGGTCTTGAATGGTTATACAGAACCGTAAAAGAACCGAAAAGGTTCAAGAGAATATTCCCGACATTGCCGTTGTTTGTGCTTAGAGTTTTAAGGAGTGGAAAATGCTGACACGTGATGAAGTTATAGAATTAGAAAATTTAGCAAAAGAGAACAGACAAAATGTCTTAAAAATGGTATATAATGCAAAATCAGGACACATTGGCGGGTCACTGTCTGCCGCGGATATTTTGACTGTATTGTTTAATAAGTGTATTAACATAAAAGGAGATAATCACGACCATTTTGTACTTTCAAAGGGCCATGTTTCTCCACTTTATTATTCTGTATTATCACAAGTCGGCTTTATTTCAAAAGATGAGTTGATGACATTCAGAAAGCTTGGCAGCCGACTTCAGGGTCACCCTACGCTAAAGTGCCCGGGGGTTGAGGTTGCGACAGGGTCTCTGGGGCAGGGTGTTTCTATTGCTTGCGGTATGGCTATGGCAGAAAAATTGAATAAAAGTTCTGCGCGTGTGTATGTCTTGACAGGTGATGGAGAACTTCAGGAGGGTAATGTTTGGGAAGCTTTTATGCAAGCACCTCAACGGGGTTTAGATAACTTAACAGTTATAATCGATAGAAACAGGCTTCAAATAGACGGGTGTACCGAAAATATCAAATCATTAGATCCGTTGGATAAAAAATTAGAGGCGTTTAATTGGTACGTTTTAGAAATAAATGGGCATAATATAAATGAGATCTACGAGGCTATTGAAAAATCTAAAACGTGCAGCAGACCTTGTGCTATTATTGCGAATACAATAAAAGGCAAGGGGGTAAGTTTTATGGAAAACAATGCAGGATGGCATGGAAAAGCGCCAAATACAGAAGATTACGAAAAAGCGATAAAGGAGTTGGCATGAGACGTATAGCATTCACATTAACGGAACTGGTTGTTACACTGATTGTTATTACGCTGGCTGTAACGGTTACGTTGCCTATAACAAAAAAGAAATTGGAAAAGGCGGACAAAATCGGCTATTATAGAGCATATCAAATTGCAAACGATATTTCAAAACAGCTTAAAATAAAGGACTTTGCTGACACGTATCTTGAATCGTCGTCCGCATCGGCTAATTATGACTTCGAATATTGTCAACAACCTTTGTATTCTTGTACATTCGAATACAGAGAAAAAGTTACGTGTGAAGGTCAAGAGCACACATGGACTGAGGTCCCGATTGAGTATTGTCAGCCAGATAAGTTGAGTGAAATTACCGATTGTGATTGGAATGATCAGGATTGTGATATTCATTTTACCTCAGATCCAACTCCAATGGGCTATACTGTGGGAGATAAATATTCGTCTGATGCTACCATAAAAGAGAATCCGTTTGACAGAGTTATAAAAATTGCAAAAGAGAAAATATTTGAGTTTGATAAATTTTTGGCACGTATAACAAAACCTACAAATCCTAACCATATAGGTTTATGCCCTGCTGCATGGGCTTCAGGGACTTGTACTCTATCTCCTGAGGATGATGGTTCATACCAAGGTGGGTGCTCATGCGGACAAACACAAATTACAGTTGACGATGAAGGTGATTGTTCTATGGCTGCTGCTCAAATGCTGAACACTTGTTGGGGATGCTATGTAGACTATCATTTCAGTGGACCTAGTGGAGGTGGTTCCGGTAGTGGCTCCGGTAGTGGCTCCGGTGGTGGTTCCGGAGGTGGATCTGGCAATTATCATGCTTGTGACAGTTTTGCGAAGCTACATTCTGAAATTCCAAACAATCCATGGACGTTTAACGGCAGTTGCAAGTGGGTTGATGCATCTTTTGGCTTGTGTAAAAATATTTAAGATAAATATAATGATGCCAGAGGCAAATATAAGCTTAATGATCCGACAGAATCTTGTCTTGTCGTAAAGGAAGATGATGTTAAGGGCGCGGTTACCAGCGGCAACTTTAGAGCAGATGCCTTTAATAACCCGCAAATAGTTTTGGATAACGGTATGATTATTCATATTCTGTCTGACACCCCAGCAATTATTCCTGTAATGAAGGCTACGAACAATTCAACAGAAGCGGCTACTGCTTCTAACAGCGGGTTTACGATATTTATTGACATCAACGGTAAAAGCGGTAAATCAAAACTCTATGAGGATGTATTCCCGTTCTACTTGATGTTGGATGGAAATGTCGTTCCGGCTCATGACCTTTCCGGTATAGGCGGTGCAAATGACGAAGAACTGTTGAGCTTTGGTGTAATATATAATGATTTTACAACGGGTTCAAGGCAGGTAAAATCACTGGGAAATAACATTTCATACCAAAAAGCCGCTTGTTGGACCGGTGCGGTTACAGCTCCGGCCTATTGCAAAATGGTTGATTCTAATGCTATATTAGAAAGAGATCTGACATGTAAAGCAGAATCAGCAAATTGTAAAATTATAGTTAACAGGCCGTTTGTTATGTTCGGGAACCTTTTCGAATGATAATTGATAAATTAGAAAATATATTAAAGTATAATATTATTTCTGAAAATATGTATAAAAAAGCCATGTCTGACCTGAGTTTGGGCAGACATGTGCTTTCTGATACAGTGTATATGAATGTGGAAGAATATGAAACAAAAACCGATAACAGATTTGAAATCCATAAAAAATATGCCGATATACAAATAATTTTGGAAGGTACAGAAAGACTTGATTACGGATATATGCAGAATTGCGCTTATGATGAAAGTCGTGATATTGCATTCTTTGACACCAAAACAGTATCAAGTGTCATCTTAGACGGCTCTAATTTTGTTATATTTTTCCCTGAAGAAGCCCACAGGCCTCAAATGTGTGCAGATACCCCTAAAAAGGTTAAAAAGGCCGTGATTAAAATAAGAGTATGAGAGGATAATGTAAATTTATGAAAATATCAGAAGTCAGTGAAAAATATGGTCTTACGCCTGATACGTTGAGATTTTATGAAAAAGAAGGTCTTCTCCCGCACATTAAAAAAAACAAATCCGGAGTTAGAATTTATTGTGAAGAAGATTGCAAGTGGATTGAGTTTGTAAAATGTATGCGCAGTGCAGGCCTGTCTATTGATGTTTTGAGAAAATATATAGATCTTTTTCATGAAGGCGCACATACATCCTCAAAGCGTCGTCAAATATTGATTGAAGAAAGAGAAAAACTTATTGCAAAACGTGATGCCCTTCAGTCTACTATTGACAGGCTTAATTATAAAATTAATGTCTACTATAAAAACTGCGACAAGCAAAAAGATCTTATATAAATATCAGTTATGCAAGGTATTCCAGCTTTGCTGATTTAAACTTTTTGTCCAAGTCTTCATAGTACTCTTTGTCTCGTTGCAAAAGTTTGTAGCAAAGCTTTAGTACGCTCAGTTTTTCGCTGTCGGGTCTGTCTTTTTCAAATGGGTCAAGTTCAACAATAACTCTTGAATCAGCCTCTCCATATGGTGAGAGTGCAGCATAGAGCATTTTGTCGCCCCTTTTATTTTCACCATTGTACAAGTACATAGTGCCATTTGGCATATTCAGCGTTTGCCTTGCAAAATCGCGTTCAATTTCAGGTGATACGATGCCATTTGATTTGAGTCCTGCGGTAAATGTAATATTGTTCATGTTTTCTCCTAAATTTTTTATTCCTGTTTGAGAAAAACATGTAAAAATATAATTTGCTAGCAAAATTAAAATTTATGCAATGTATGAGATTTTGTAATTTTTTAATTCTTGCTCAAGTCTTGCACGTGCTGCCTTTTCCTGTGCTTGGGAAAGCAGATACAAAGTTTCATTCTGCGCTTGTGATAGTGCAAAATGTGTATCTAAACTGTGGAGCATATCCATATTGCCGCCAAATGACGGAAGATTGCGCACAACATTCATCATATTTGACCTGTTTTGCATCATTGCATATTGAGCGTTATGCATCTGAGAGGTTGCCATCATACTTTGCATCAATGCTGTTAACATAAAAATACCCCACACTTACTACCTACTACAAACGTAGTATATCATATATTTATAAATTTTTCAAGACGTATATAAAATAATATTAAGAAATACGCATTTAACTCGGCAAGGTTTTGCCTTAGCCAATTCAACTCCTGACCGATATACAAATAAAGAGGTTACACAAAAGTAACCTCTTTATTTGCCGATGGCCACTCTGCCGAGCAAAAACTTCCAGTGGATGTTTTTGCGAGAGGTAAGAACCGGAGGTTCGACTCCGAACCTAAAAAATCTTGGTCGCTCGCAAATAACGGCTTCCGTACCTGCTCATAAGTCCTGCGGACAGCATGAAAAGTCGCAGGTACGTCCAGCCTCAGCTCGCTCCCGCTCGAACTCGGCAAGGCTTTGCCTTAGCCAATTCAACTCCTGACCTAAAACAAATAAGGAGACACCTGTTGGTGTCTCCTTATTTGCCGATGGCCGGAGTCGAACCGGCACGTGGGGTGAACCACACCAGATTTTGAGTCTGGCACGTCTACCAATTTCATCACATCGGCATACCCCTATACTATCAAAAACATTTTAAAATTACAAATAAAATTTTTACTTTTTTAAAAATATCCTTAAAAATCTATTGTCAGTCGATAACTTTTTCTTCATTTAAATGTATTTTTTGTGTATGAAAATTAAAAGCCTAATTTCAATGTTAATCTTAATATCTCTTGCAACCCCCGTGTTTGCCGCAAATCAGATAAAGGATTCCGCAACAAACACCCCAATCGGCAATGCAAAAATTACAGTGCCAAGCTACAATTACAGTACATATACGGACGAAAACGGCAATTTTGATTTGGGTAATATTAAATCCCCCGCAATCCTCTCTGTTCAAAAAGAGGGCTACAGGCCGTTTTCTCTGACAGTGAACAATGACACAATTGCTTCAAAACCTCTTGTTGTTGGGATTCAAAAAAGTGATGCGACAGATATTATAATTGAATCTGACGTGTTTCATCTGGGAGATGACAACTACTCCACATCCTCCGCAAATGCAGGGAACTTCCAACTCAAATCAAGCGGACCTTCTTATACAAAAGAATTTATTATGAAAAATACAGGCGGTACAAATTACCTTGTTATCGGCTCAATACTGGGTATCGATACTCTTATGGCTCGCTCTATGGGACAAAATAGCATTGTCAATGCGTTTGCAAGTCCGCCTGAAGTCTATTTTAACGGTAAAAAAATTGCTGAAATTCAGCTTAACGGTGATAACCAAAAGATAAAACTCCCAAGCAATATGATTAAAACAAATCAAAGAAATTGGATTACTATAAAGGCGGGCAGAAACGTTATGCAAACAGCATATATAGATTATGACGATATAGAAATCGCAAACCTTTCCATTGTGTCAAACTAGTTTAAAATAGATTTTAATTCATCAATAACAACGTTCAGTGCGCCCTGTTGGTCGTTGAAGACCGTTTCACAATCCTTGCAGGCTTTGTTATAAAACACTTTGTCTGACAATAATTTGTCCAGATATTCTTCAAGTTCTTGAGGGGTTTTTACAACTTTTCCGGCATTAGAACGGCCTAAAATTCCATATATGTCTTTGAAGTTGTGGATAGATGGCCCTGAGATCGCAGGTTTGAAATATACAACCGATTCCAGCGGATTGTGTCCGCCGGTTGTGTTAAAGCTTCCGCCGATGTATGCAAAATCGCATATTGAATACATTTTGCCTAACTCGCCCATAGTGTCTAGTATTATGACTTCGTTTTTGTCGAACTTGTCATCTTTGGATCTGTAACCAAAAGTAAGACCTGTTGATTTTAGTAAATCTTCAATCATAGGAACTCTATTTGTATGTCTTGGCGCAATCAAAAGTTTTATATCCGGATATTTTGATTTCAATTTGTTAAATATAGGTATTACAATTTCGTTTTCGCCTTTGTGGGTGCTTCCCGCAATTATAATTCTCGAATTTCCTTTTCCGATATCAATGTTACATTCGGCTCTTTTGACGTCAAATTTAAGGTTTTTCATTACCCTCGTGATTTCTTTTGGCGCACCTATTGATACTAGTTTGTCCATATCCTCCTGACTTTGAGTCAGAATGCCTTTGTAGTTTTTGAAAACAGTTTTGAAAAACGGGGTCATAAATTTGTATAAAGAGTATGTAGAATCTGATATTCTGCCATTAATTGTGTATAGCGGAATATTTCTGCTCTTACATTCGTATGCAAATGTTGGCCAAATCTCTGTTTCTGCAATTAATACAACTGATGGCTTTATTTTGCTGAGAAATGAACTTACAAATGGCGCTATATCAAACGGAAAATATGTTATGTAATCTGCAATTTCAACATACTTTTTCTTTGCAATTTCCTGACCTGTTTTTGTGCCTGTTGTAACAACAAGTTTATATTTAGGAAACTCTGCTTTTGTGGCCTTTATAAGGTTCTCAAGGGCTATTACCTCCCCAACGGATACTCCGTGATACATAATAACCTTATCGCCCAAGTTTGGATTTTTAAAGATTCCGCATTTTTCCATAAATCCGTACAAATATTTTCTCTGGATAACCCTTATGACAGCGTATATCGGCATAAGGATTATGAACAACAATATTGATAAACATTTGTATATAAACATAAACATAACGTTATTATTATACATCAAAAATAAAGGTATATTGACAATAGCACCAAAAATCTATAAAATGAACATATGGCGATAGTATATTTAAGTTTAGGCTCTAACAAAGGAGACAGAATTGGTTATGTTCAACAAGCGACAAGCCTGCTTGGTGCTGTTGACGGTATCAACATAATCAGAACTTCCGCATTTTATGAAACAGAACCGTGGAATATGGTGTCTGATACATGGTTTGTTAATGCTGTCGTCGAAATTAAAACAACATTAACCCCTCATGCTCTCTTGGATGAATGCCATCGTATTGAAAAACAATTAGGCAGAGTAAGGGAAAAAGAAGATGCATATGATGACAGAACTATCGATATTGATATCCTGTTTTACAACAAAGATATAATTCAGGAGAAGGATTTGATAATACCCCATAAATATGTGCACTTGAGAGCTTTTACGTTAGTTCCTATGCTTGAGCTTGCGCCTGATTTTGAGCACCCTGTATTGCACAAATCTATATCTGAGCTGCATAACGATTTAGAAAATCCCGAGATGGTATTTTTGTATGGCACAAGAGTTGAATTCAATTTCTAAGGTCGCAATCATAGGCGGCGGTCCTGCAGGTTGCATGTGTGCATATTTTCTTCAGGATAAGTTTAATGTGACAGTTTTTGAAAAAAACGTTCCGCTTGCAACTCTTCTGCCAACAGGTGGCGGAAGATGTAATCTCGGGTATGCCGAATTTGATCCTAAAGAATTGGCAAAAAACTACCCAAGGGGCGAAAAGTTTTTATATTCGGTGTTTTCAAAGTTCTCAACGGGGGATACAATAGAGTTTTTTGAAAAAATAGGGGTAAAAACCTATGTTCAGGACGATATGAGAATTTTTCCAGAATCAAATAGCGCAAAAGATGTTAGAGAAAAGTTTTTGAAAGCATTGAGAAACGTTAGATTTGTAAAAGAAGATGTGTCTGATATAAATTCGTCTGACTACGATTATACGGTTATTGCAACGGGCGGGCATGGGGTTTATTCATTGATACCCGAACATACTATAATCAGTCCAAAACCGGCCCTTACGGGCTTGAAAACGACTGAAAAACTTCCTCAGGGCGTTAGTATAAAAAATGTTTCGTCTTGCGGGTTTGTTGATGATATATTATTTACCCATGAGGGAATCTCCGGCCCTTTGGTGTATAAGATATCGTCTGTAAAGGCAAGAGAGAATTTTCCGTATACGTTGACTTTAAGGTTCTGTGATGATTTTGATATGCAGTTACTTTTGAATCAAAAACCGCACAAAAGTATAAAAAATTTATTGGCAGAGATTATTCCCAAGTCTTTTGCCGTGCACATATTGAACGTTTTGGGCATTTCAGAAGATACAAAATGTTATTGTATAAACGGCGAAACAAGGGACAAAATAATGTCCAAACTGATAAGCTATGAGGTTGAAGTTGTTGGCGTTTCGTCAGGTGGTGAGGTCGTAACCTGTGGCGGAGTCGAGTTGTCAGAAATTAATTCGAAAACTATGGAATCAAAACTTGTGCCAAATCTGTATTTTTGCGGCGAGGTTTTGGATATTGACGGATTTTGCGGGGGATTTAACCTGCAAAACTGTTGGTCTACGGCATACGTTGCTGCAATGGGGATAAAAAATAGTTTTAAGGTTTAATAAGAGCATAAAAAAGAACCCAAAGGTTCTTGAATAAAAATTACTTCCACGCATGTGATATGAGATCACTTGCTC
>JBGUSD010000188.1:0-1427 GCA_045132355.1 Candidatus Gastranaerophilaceae bacterium | reverse complement strand
AAATGGCGCAGTATGCAAAAGAAAACGGTTTTGAAGTGGTCTGTATTTCTTTATCGGGAGATAATGTAAGCCAGCTTAAGAAATATTGTTCAAAAGTGTATTCATGCCACCCCGGTGAAATTAATAAAATAGAAAGAATTTTAAAGGAAGAAGAAATAAAGCAAGTGACATTTCTTGGAAAAGTTCACAAAAGAGTTTTGTTGAAGCTGTATAAGTTTGACTTAAGAGCAATAGAGTTGTTGAGGTCAATAAAAAGATTAAATGATGATGAGGTTATGCTGCTTATTGTACGAGAATTTGAAAAGGCGGGAATAACAGTGTTGGACCAAACAATATTTATTAAAAATTTAATGGTTCCGTCAGGAGTTTTGGGCAAACACAAGCCGACAGAAGCGCAAATGGAAGATGTAAATTATGGTTTTTGGCTTGCAAAAGAAATGGGCAGAGTTGATGTTGGTCAATCTGTTGTAATAAAAGACAAAATGATTATGGCAGTAGAAGCTATTGAGGGAACTGATGCGTGCATAAAACGTGGTGCAAAATTTGCAAAACGAGATTCGGCTGTTATAAAGGTTGCAAAACCTAAACAGGACAAACGTTTTGATATTCCGGCAGTTGGTATGCGTACTTTACGTACAATGCGCAGATACAAAGCAAATTTGTTGGCAATAGAGGCGAACGAAACTATAATTGTTGATCAGGAACAGGTTGTTAAGTATGCTGATGATCACAATATAGTAATTATGGCAGTTTAGATATGAAAAAACTTTTTATAATAACAGGTGAATACTCAGGAGATATTCACGCATCTCACGTAGTAAAAGAATTAAAAGCGAGATGCCCGGAGTTGGTAATTGAGGGTATTGGGGGTGAAAATCTCAAGAGCTCGGGCGTAAAATTATTTTCAGACCATAAAAAAATGTCTGCCGTTGGGCTGTCACTAAAGATTATATTTGATCACATAACGCTTGGCCGCAAACTTGTGGATTATCTAAAAAATGAATATAAACCTGATCTTGTGCTCTGTATTGATTACGGCGCTTTTAATCTTAATATATCAAAGTTTTTAAAAAAATCCGGAATAAAAGTTTTTTATTATATTCCGCCGCAAGTTTGGGCGAGCCGAAAATGGCGAATTAATACTATAAAGAAGTATATAGACAAGGTTTTGTGTATATTCCCTTTTGAAAAAGGGTTGTATGAGAGCCATGGTATTGATACGCACTATTGCGGACATCCGCTTGTATCTCAACTGCCAGAGAAGGCTGACAGAGCAGAGTTCTTCCGAAAACATGGGTTTGACCTTGATAAAAAATTGGTTTCAGTGTTTCCGGGCTCAAGAGCGTTTGAGCTTAAACAGTTAATGAATGTATTTATAAAAAGTGCTAAAGCCCTGCAAAATGCCCATCCTGATTTGCAAATTTGCA
>JBGUSD010000187.1:0-5117 GCA_045132355.1 Candidatus Gastranaerophilaceae bacterium | reverse complement strand
AAGCTGCCTTGAACGTACTTCTTTTAGTTGTATAAGTGCATTTTTATAATTGTAGTACGCACTTATTATCCTGTCCTGTAAGTTTTCCACAAGTCCTGCAAGTTCAATTAATTCGGTATCTGTTAGGGGAATTTCTTGCGGAACATTTTTTCTGTTTATCAGGTTTTGTGCAATTCTCCCTGCCGCAAAAGCTCCTGTTTGTACGAGATAATCTGATCCGATAGCATACGGAACAAGAGAAGATCCCGCAACGATGGCTGAAAGAGTTTTAGCCATAAGAGAGGAGTGAATTCTTCTTTGGCTTTCAGGTGTTGAAAGTTTTTTCAGAGCAAAACCGATGACCTGATTGTTTTCAACTGTTCCTTTCCATAGATTTTCAATATCCTCAAGATCTTTTTCTTTTTGGCGGTGAACAATTTCTTCCATAACAGATTTATCATTAATGACAAGAGAATCTTTTTTCTTTACATCGGTTTGGGGGATTTCAATTTTTTGCTCTTTAGCACCCTCAAGTACTACTTCATCAGCAATACCCGAAATACCAAAAGAAAGTAAAATTAATGCTATTATGACCCTCTTCATAATAATGTTATAGCATAAGAAAATAATAAATCCAATGATTGATTAAGTTTTACATCTTTTAGAGGTATTCCACAACGTGAAAAATTTTTATAATACTTTTATAACTTGGGAGAGATATGACTAAAAAGAACTACATGAGTGTCGAAAAGACTTCAATGAGTGAGCTTGCCGACAAATTAAGAGAAAAGAATTCATTTAAAGAGGCAGTTGCCGGCTATTTGAATGCAATTATGTTTGATCGAAATAACGCAAAGTCTTATTTTGGACTTGGTATTTGCTATAAACATCTTGAAAATTATCAAAAGGCTATAAAAAACCTTGAAAAAGCTGCAAAACTTGACAACACAAGTTATGAAACCTATTTTGAATTGGGTGTATGTTATCTGCTAAATGGGGTTCCATGTCAAGCAATTAAAAATTTTGTTGAAGCAATAAAAATAAAACCAAATAACCCGGAAGCAATTTTGCAGCTTGGTATTTCTCATGAATTGTGTGAAGAATATGACATGGCGCTTATGATCTACCAAAAACTTATTGAAAATTCACCTGAATATATTAAAGCATACGATCATAAATCGTCTTTGCTTATGAAGATGGAACGCTACAAAGAAGCTTCTTTTGTTCTTAATCAAATTATGAAAAGGGATTCTTCCTATTATAAAGCATATGTTGGAATTGGTATATGTTTCGATAAAATGGGTAAAAAATCCGAAGCTCAAAGATACTACCGTAAATTTTTGTTGAATAAACCGGAATCTTCACAAGCCAGCTTTGTGAAGTCCAGAATGCAAAAACTGAGAGCACAAAACACGATTAATATGCCTTTTGCACTTGTATAATCTGCAAAAACAAAAATGTTACAAAATGTTAACGCGAGCTTTATCTTGTATAAGTCCTTATGTAGAGTGTGTTTCGGGCATAATAAAAGGATTGTATGCATGTCTGGCATGCAATTTTTAGGCATAAAAATTTTTTATATAGATACGGGGAACTAATTAAAGGGGATATTAAAAATGTCTTGGGGAACAATATCAGGCGGACCAATAAATTTTGGAGTATGGAACTCACTATATCCGTACAATTATGCGACAAACTATGGCGGTCAATTCCAATATTGTACAATGCCATTTGGTATTTCTGCACAAGAAGCATTTGAGGTACAAAATGTTTTGAATGTTCCGTTCCAGATGAACAGATTTTATACAAATTTAGCAACAATACCTGCTCAATTGCAGGCGCAAAATAACTCAATATATGCCCAACAAGCAGCAGCAATGGGTGCAGCGATGGGCTCTAATATTGTAATTAATGCAAGAGTAAGAACTCTTGCCGGAAATATAGCATCAGTTAAGTCTCAAATTGAACAGGCTCTTAAACATACAGGTTTGAATGCTACTCAAAAAGCTGAGCTTGAACAATTAAAGAAAGAGATTGAAGAATTTGAACAGGATTTGGAAACTCTTCAAAAAGAAAGACAACGTGGTGCAACAGACGAAGAAGTTAAAGAAGAATTAACAGCTTTGGAAGAAGGTTTGAACAGCTTCACATCAAGAGTAAAAGAAGTTGGCGACAGAATAACTAAAGAATTGTCAGACTCAACATCAGGTTCAGATCCGGCATCAGGCGCAGGTTCAGCATCAGGTTCAGATCCAGCGTCAGGTGCAGGTACAGGTACGGGTGTAGATGCAGGTGCAGCTTCTAACCCAGGTTTTGATAAAAAAGGCAGACCAACGGCGTTGCCTGCAGCTCCGGAAGCAAAAGATATGAGAACCTGGTGCGACAAGTTCCACACAGCTGTAAATGACAGATGGCTCGGCTTTGGTAATGGTACAGACAATACTGCATTTGAGGCTTGTTTGGAAGCAATTGATGAATCAAACGTTATGGAATTGATTGATTATTACGACAAAAATTACGGCAGTGATGGTCTAATCAGCGACTTTATAAATGATGCTTCACATAAACAATTAGTTAACTTTGTTCCGAGGGTGTTGAATGCATTAATAACAAGAGCTGAGTTGCTTGGCATTGATAGTGCTGTTGCAGATGATGCTTCTAAAATTCATAAAGAACTAAATGCAATCAATATTTCTGAATCAAAGGTTATCAAACACTTAAAGAATATTGTTGACGCAATAAAAAAAGAGGAGGCTAAAAAAGCAGCCGCTTCTGCAAAACCTGCAGATGCAGCAACTCCGACAAAATAAGTTTTATAATGATTCCTCATATTAGTAAAGGTTAGTAGTAGACTCGTGTAGGAGCTATCGAAAAAGATAGCTCTTTTTTTTATGTCAAATATGTTTTTAAAATAGCTATATCGTTTTGAGTTGTAATTTTTATGTTTTTGTAATCTCCGTCAACAACATAAACATCATACCCCAATGCTTCAGCCATTCCGGCATCATCTGTGTAGTTTTGCCCTTTTAATTTTTTGTGCACAGTTTTAATTAAGTTATATTCAAAGGCTTGTGGGGTTTGTGTATTGTATAATTTTGATCTGTCCAGTGTCTTTATTATTTTCCCGTTATTAACTTCTTTTATTGTATCGATTGTTTTCGTCATAACAGTTACGGCTTTTTTATCCTGGGCAAGAGAGATTGTTTTGTTGATAATTTCAGGGGTAATCATTGGTCTTGCCCCATCATGAATCAGAACAATATCGCAATTAATATTGCATAATCCGTTATATACGGATTCTTGTCTTGTCGCTCCGCCTTCTATAATTTTATGGCTAAACATCTTTTTTAATTCAGGGATAATAGATTTGTTTGCACAAATGATTATCTCCTGAACGTCAGATTTCTCAAAGGCTTCTATTGTATATTTTATGACTTCTTTCCCATTTATTTTTTCAAGAAGTTTGTTTGTATTGCCAAATCTTGATGATGTACCGCCGGCTGTTATTATTGCACTTGTTTTCATTTTTTCTCCTTGAAGTGGTCAAATATTAAGTTTGGTTTGCATAGAGTTTTGTTGCCGTCAATTATAACGCCAAGGCCCTCTTTTACTGAACCTATTTTAAACGAATATGGAACATTGAATTCCTCAGGAACACACGCGACAAGTTCATAATCCTCACCGCCATATAAGATGAGTTCTTTGTAATCTTCAAAAGCTTCTATATCTTTGTCATATGGAATTTTTTTAAAATCTATATCCATTAATACCTTGCTTGCCTCTGCAATTTGGTTCAGAGCATCATAAAGTCCGTCAGAGGTATCCATCATTGCATAATCCGTTTTGATGTTCTCTGCTACGTATTTTGAAAATTCAACCCTTGCCTTTGGCATAAGATGATTTTCTATAAATTTGCTTTGTTTTCCTGCAAATAAGCATTTAAGCCCGGCGGCGCTTGAGCCATGATTGCCTGAAACAATTACTTTATATCCCGGTTTTGCATTGCTTCTTGATGAAATTTTTCTTTCACCGGCATATCCGATTGCTGTTACTGAGATAACAATTTTTTCGCTTCCTGTTATATCTCCTCCTACAACTTCTACACCCGAAGATTTCATACCCTTGAAAAATTCTTCTACAAATTCGTTTGTAATATTTTTTGGAAGAGATAGACCAACGGTAAGATATTTAGGCTCGGCTCCGCTTGCTGCAATGTCAGATATGTTTACCATGGCAGATTTATACCCGAGTTGGTATGGTGAGGTATATTTTAGTGAAAAGTGTACATCTTCAACTAAATTGTCTTGCGAAATTGTTATACCCAAATCCTTTAGATAAGCACAGTCATCCCCTATATATTCTGAATTAAGGGTTTTTTGTATTACTTTAATAAGCTCTTTTTCTTTCATGAAACTATGTCCGTAAGTGTAACGAATTCTTGAACCAGAGCACTATTCCACTTTTTGCCGGCATCTTTTTTAATTACTTCTACAGCTTCCGGTATAGAGAGTTTGTTTCTGTACGGACGCTGTTCTGTTAGAGCGAAGAAGGCATCAACAATCAATATAATTTGTGATGTCAGCGGAATTTCATCATGTGACAGATTTTGCGGGTATCCGGTCCCGTCCCAGTTTTCGTGGTGATGTTCAATTATAGGTATAACGTCTTGAATATATGATATTGGTCTTAATATCTCTTTTGCGGCAATAATCGGGTGTTCCTTTATTTGTTCTTTGTCTTTTTCCGTCAAAGGTGTGGTCTTTTGCAACAATTCATGAGGAAGCATAAGGTTCCCTATATCGTACAACAAAACAGCAATTCTCAGGTTATCAACTTCTTCTTTTGACAGATCAAAACGTTTTGCAAGGCTTGTTGCCAAAAGCACCTTCGATTTTACAACTCCACTGCTGTGCATAGGGTTGTATGTAGATGTTAAAATATCTGCAACTGTGTACAAAGTGTCTTTTGAAAGTTCGTTTGTATTTTCAAGTTTGGTTTGTAATTCTTGTTTGATATCTGTAGGAATAGGGATTTTTTTCTTTGAAAGAATTTCAAGGAAGGTATTGACTGCAAGTTCTTGCCATGAGGTTTCGGATATAGGTGTTGCAAGCGTAACTCTGTTTCGGCCGTTTCTTTTT
>JBGUSD010000186.1:0-1561 GCA_045132355.1 Candidatus Gastranaerophilaceae bacterium | reverse complement strand
TGATGAAGAAACAAGAATCGAAATGGGTAAAGAAGATCTTCAAAAGAAACCTGAACAAATCAGAGCTAAAATTGTTGAAGGCCGTGTAAACAAATTGATGGCATCCCGTGTCCTTCTTGAACAACCGTTCGTTAAGAACCCTGATGTTACTATTCAACAATTAATCGAAGGCAAATTGACTATCAAAGCATTCACAAGATTCGTTCTTGGTGAAGGTCTTGAAAAACGTCAAGACAACTTTGCTGAAGAAGTTATGAGCCAAGTTAAAGGTTAATTTGATAATCATATTAAAAAGAGAACCTGCTTTTTGCGGGTTCTTTTTTTATGTAAAAACAAATTTTTTGTTTGTTTTAAAACTGAAATTCATGGTATAATCAGCGTATGAAAAGAATAAATTTGAAAAATTTTGAAATTGGAGGCGACAAGCTTACAATACTTGCCGGCCCTTGTGCCATCGAGAGTATGGAAATTTTGGACGAAACCGCAGCTGGTTTGAAGGAAATTACTGAGCGACTCGGTATAAATTATGTTTTCAAATCATCATTTGACAAGGCAAACAGGTCTTCAATCAACTCTTTTAGAGGACCCGGCATGGAAAAAGGCCTTGGAATGCTGTCAAAAATTAAGGAAAAGTATGATTTACCGATTGTTACCGATATTCATACGCCTGATCAGGCAGAACCGGTTTCTAAGGTAGCTGATATTTTGCAGATACCTGCTTTCTTATGTAGACAGACTGATTTGCTTGTTGCTGCCGCAAAAACAGGTAAGATTATAAATATTAAGAAAGGTCAATTCCTTGCACCTGAGCAGATGAAACCTTTAATTAAAAAAGTCGAAGATTCAGGTAATAAAAATATTTTAGTAACAGATAGAGGAACATCTTTTGGGTACAATAACCTTGTTGTTGACTTTAGAGGAATTCCTATAATGCAGGAATTCGGGTATCCTGTTGTATTTGATGCAACTCATAGTGTGCAACTTCCGGGTGCAAACGGAACTTCATCAGGCGGAGACAGACGGTTTGTTCCAACACTTGCAAAATCTGCTATGGCGGCAGGCGCAAATGTATTATTCTTTGAGGTTCACCCAAATCCTGATTGTGCGTTGTGTGATGGTGCTAATATGATAGCTCTTAAAGATGCGGAAGATTTATTCAGACGTTGTAAAGAGATTTTTGAATTGGTTAGAAAATGATATTAAAAACATTTGAGGCAGGTCCCCTACAGGCAAATAATTATCTTTTGATAGATGATAAAGAGGCGGTTATGATTGATTGCTCCGATGTTTTGCCGGAGTTTTTGAATGAATTGGGTGGCGCAAAACTCAAATATATATTGTTGACGCATGGGCATTTTGATCATATTTTGGGTGTAAATAAAATGAGAGAATTGACAGGCGCAAAGGTATTGGTTTGCGAACCTGATGTTAAAAGAATGAACGAAACCGTTGAATTCATGCGTACATTTGGAATCTCGGGAGGGGAAGTTCAGTATGCGGATGAATTTTTAAAAGACGGGCAGATATTAAAATTCGGTAATACTGAAATAAAGGTAATTTT
>JBGUSD010000185.1:0-2778 GCA_045132355.1 Candidatus Gastranaerophilaceae bacterium | reverse complement strand
AATCAATTATAACACAAGCTAATCCTGGGCGATTTTATTTTCAAGCTTTTTGTTATAAACGATTGAAGATATAAACGCAGCAAGAATAAAACCAAAACCGATAAGCCCTGTAACAACTTCAGGAACTTCTTTGACAGTTGAGATAAACATAATCACTGCCAAAGCTCCAATTGCCCAATGCGCACCGTGTTCAAGATATCTAAATTGCGCAAGAGTTTTTTTCTCAACAAGCATAATCGTTAATGAACGAACAAACATAGCACCGATTGCAAGGCCAATTGTGATAATTATAATATCTTTACTAAGTGCGAATGCGCCCAAAACGCCATCCAGCGAGAATGATGCATCAATGAGTTCAAGGTAAACAAAACTTACAAAACCCGCACTTGCAGCACCCTCTACACATTTTGCTGCCCTTAATTCCTCTTTATGTTCAAGAAAATGTGTTGCACCCTCTATCATCAGATATACCAGTATTCCGAAAATTCCTGATATAACAACACTCATAGCCTGTTCTTCAGGCACAATCGTGTGCAAAGTCAAAAGAATTATCAGGGTTATAATAACTTCTATTCCCTTAATATGATCTAAATGCGCGAGGGGTTCTTCAATTTTTCTAATCCAGTGAACATCTTTTTCATGATTAAAGAAATAATTCAAAAATAGCATCAGCAAAAACATTCCACCGAAAGTTACAATCGGAGCATGGGTTTGCGTCAAGTAATATGCATATTTATCAACATCAGACAACGCAATCTTTGCGACCTCAAGCATCCTCAAATTAGCAAAGATAGAAACCACCATTATAGGGAACACAAACCTCATGCCAAAAACCGCAATTAAAATGCCCCATGTAATAAATCTGTGACGCCAAACAGGAGTCATTTTTTCTAATTTCATAGCATTAACAACTGCATTGTCAAAAGACAAACTAACTTCCAACACGCCAAGAACACAAGCAATAAAGACACATAACCAACCTGTTCCGTGATGAACGTGTTCCCCCCACAAATACGCTGCGATTAAGCCTATTACCGTTACTATATATGATCCTGTAAAGTATTTCATAATTTAATTATAAAATTAATAGAGGAATAAGGCAATAAGGTAATATGTTCGTTACATTAAAGGACGTTAAGACGATAAGTCGTTAAGTGCTTTAATATTCTTTAAGAATTTTGCCTCAAATATTCCTCTATAAATCCGTCCAAATCGCCATCCATGAATGCATCAACGTTGCCAACATCAAATCCGCTTGTATTATTTTCTTTAAGTGCCATAATATTATTGTCATGACAAACACATTAGCTTATCTTTTAGATGGAAAAATTTACATCAACCTCACAAACAAATGCACAAATGCGTGTATCTTTTGTCTTCGTCAAGACAGAGATGATGTTTGCGGCAAAAACATGTGGCTCGATAATGAAGATTTTTCTGCACAAGATGTTATAGAGCAGATTAATGAATTACCGCTTTCTCCAGAAATCACTTTCTGCGGATACGGTGAACCGATGCTAAAATTGGACATCTTAAAAGATGTAGCTAAATACTTAAAAAACAAATACCCCGAAATTAAAATCCGTGTGAACACTAACGGACACGCAAATTATGTATTTAAAAGAAACGTTGT
This sequence comes from Candidatus Gastranaerophilaceae bacterium, assembly GCA_045132355.1. Lineage (GTDB taxonomy): Bacteria > Cyanobacteriota > Vampirovibrionia > Gastranaerophilales > Gastranaerophilaceae > SIG32. Next base: position 1,145 of record JBGUSD010000185.1, on the reverse strand, counting down.
ACCCGAATTAAAAGGTTTGGTCGACACCTTCTCCGTTAGTCTGAACGGTGCAACAGAGAAAGAATACAATGAGCTTTCACAACCGAATTTTGACGGAGCGTATGACGAGGTCAAAAAGTTCATAAAAGCATCCGCAGATGAAGGCATCCACACAGTTGCAACAGTTGTTGAAGGCTACAAGGGCAACCACATGGATCTTGAAAAATGCAAAGAAATCGCAAACTATTTGGGTGCGGATTTCAGAGCAAGAGAATGGATTCCTAATGGGTATAATTAAGATATTAAATTATAAAAACAAAAAGGATAATATATGAAAACACAAGCAGTTTCAAATCAAAATTTTAAAGGGAATATTGTATTTGTAGAAAAAGCAGGCGAAAGAACAACAGGAACTTTGGCCGATTATGTTACAAAAAAGGTCGGAATTGATGGAATGAATAAATTATCTCAACTTGTTAAAAATGAACCTTTTGATTTGTTTATTTCAAAATCTCAATCTCATCCGGGTAATTTGAATATAGAAGCTGATGTTAATTTATTTGAAGCTATTCAAAATAGATCTAAAAAGGGTTTTATTGCATCTGTTCCTTTAAATAAAATAGAATGGCTTCCGGAATCAGCTAAAAATGCAGTTCTTTTTTATAAGAATTTTATTAATGCTAAAAAAGTAAATATGCGAAATGTTTTGGAAAATTATATCCAAACACGTTATAATGTAACAATTTAATATGTAAGTTAAAAAGAAAGGATAAAAAATGACAGCAAATTTAGACAAAATTATGAAACCAAAGTCAATAGCCGTTATTGGTGCATCTACAAAAGAACACACAATCGGTTCTGATATTATGAAAAGACTTCAAGAGTACAAATTTAACGGAAAAATTTTCCCTATCAACCCAAAAGGTGGTATTATTGAAGGTTTACAAGCTTACACTTCCGTATTGGAAGTTCCCGAATCAATTGACCTTGCAATTATCGTTGTAAACGCAAAATTCGTCCTTGATACAATTGATCAATGCCACCAAAAAGGTATTGAAGGCTTATGCGTTATTACAGCCGGCTTCAAAGAAACAGGTAAAGAAGGTGCTGAACTTGAAGCCGCATTGTTATCAAAAGTTAGAGAATATGGTATGAGATGCGTTGGT
>JBGUSD010000184.1:0-7657 GCA_045132355.1 Candidatus Gastranaerophilaceae bacterium | reverse complement strand
AATATCGGTAATTTTATTCCTGTTTTTGTTATCCAAATCATCAACTTCACCCAGAAGGTGTGCAATAATCGGACTTGTTATGTAATACGGAATATTTGCAACGATTTTAATATCGCCTTCGCACAATGTTGACAGATCCGTTTTCAAAATATCTGCGTGAATAATTCTCAGATTCGGCGCATTCAATTTTTCAAGTTCTTTTATTGCTTCTTCATCTAATTCAATTGCAATAACTTCTTTTGCATATTTTACAAGCTGTTCTGTTACAAACCCTACACCCGGCCCGATTTCAACAACCGTATCTTCAGACTTGATATTTGCTTCATCAATAATATCTTGAATAACTTCACCATTAATCAGGAAGTTTTGTCCAAGACGTTTTTTTGTTCTGAAAAATTTTGCCCGTTCAAAGTAGTTCATATTACCTATATATAATACCACACACAGGTAAATGTTTTGTAAATTTTTATCTGATATTTTTATAGATGATATAATAAAGTGAGGGATTATGCTAAATGTAAAAGAAAAACTTACAAAAGATGATATTTTGGGCATTTTCAAAAAAGGCTGCAAAAGTGAACAATCCGTAGGCATTGAATACGAACGTTTACCGATTTGTGCAAATAAATACAATGCCGTTGATTATTATGACGGAATTTGCGAATTTTTGAGAGAATTTGCAAGAGAAGAAAATTGGGATTATATAACAGACGATTTTAATATCATAGGCCTAAAACAAGAACACAGTACAATTACTCTTGAACCGGGCTGCCAAATAGAACTCAGTGTAAAACCCGAAAAAACGATTTTTGAACTGAAATCAAAGGTGGATTACCTTGATAAAAAAATCAAACCTATATTAGACAAACACGGAATAGAACTCCTTCCATACGGGGTCTCTCCGCTTTCAACATACAACAACATAAACCTTATACCAAAAAGACGATACCATATTATGGCACACTATATGTGGGGATTTTTGGCAGACGTTATGATGAGAGAAACTGCCGGAATTCAGGGGTGTTTTGATTTTGAAGATGAACAAGATGCAATAAGAAAGTTCCGTCTTGCAAATAAAATGACACCGTTTATGACCGCAATGTTTGCAAATTCACCAATCAGAGGCGGCGTTGAAACAGGGTATAAAAGTTTTAGAGCCCTAAGCTGGTTGAATACAGATAACGACCGCTGCGGATTTGCTTTTGATTTGGATGAAGATTTTTCTTTTGAAAAATACATAAGTCAAGTACTTAAAACCCCAATGATATTTATAAACAAAGACAATACAAATATCGAAATTAACGGCAGAATGACCTTTGATGAATATATGAACAACGGGTTTGACGGCTATGAGGCAACATTGGACGATTTTGAACTTCAGGCGAACTTATATTTTCCGGAAGTCAGACTGAGAAACTTTATAGAAGTAAGAAACCACGATTGCTCGCATCTTCAGTACTCCATACTTGCAATATATAAGGGGATTTTTTATAACCAAAACGCAATGGCAGAAGTTGAAAGTCTGCTTGGGCGTTATTCAAACAAGGATTTTGAAGAACTGCGATATGAAGTACCAAAATACGCAATTTCAGCAAGAATTGGCAGTCATAGCGTCTGCGATATTGCAAAAGAGATTATTAAAATAGCAGAGATATCCCTGATTGAAATGCAAACAGGCGAAGAATCTTTCCTTGAACCAATCAAAGAATTAGTTTATTCAAACCTTTGCCCTGCAGATATAATTCTAAGAAATTGGAATGGGATTTGGAATAAAGATATTTCAAGACTTGTAAAATATCTGAAAGATATTACCCGATTAGAAATTTAACATACTTATTCGCATACTTTGCAACAAAAAGAGCAATTACACTCAGCACGTAGTCGTATGCAACCTTTAGCATACTTTGGGTCACTATCCAACCCTTTATAAAGGCCCAACCCTCATGTTTTACTACTGCAACCGCAAGCATATAGAAAATCCCCAAAATATGTATGGTCAAAACACCAACCAGTGATGCTTTTAATATGTTTTTGAATGAAAATCCGTCCTTGAGGATAGATCCGGCAAATATTACCGCAGGAATGTATGCCAAAATATACCCAAATCCTGCCTCTGACAAATAATGCAGTCCTCCGCCCAAGGCAAATATCGGAACACTACACAGACCTACAATAATATATATCAAAACACTTGTAATCCCCAATCTTCTCCCCAAAAGACCGACAATAAACAAAACAGCCGGAACTTGCGGAATTATCGAATATGTATATAAAAAATCTTCTTTTTTTAGTGCATTATTCGAAAATAAATCGTGCGGGATTATAAAATGGGTGAGGTTGAGCTGAACAAATGTTGCAACCATCAGCAAAAAAGAACAGAACAATACCAAAAGTATGTTCAAAACAGGAATATGTATTTTTTTCTTTTCCTTTGAAACCCGTTTAATCTTGGGTATCATCTGCTCTTTCTTCGCCATATTTAGCCTTTTAATTTTTCATAATTTAATTTAAATTTATCGTAAAATATGTTTTCTGTCCACATTATTAAGGCATCTTCATTATTATTTTGATAATAACCTTTTCTGACTCCAAAGGACTTAAAACCAAACTTCTCATACAAGCCTATTGCTGCTGTGTTTGAAACACGAACTTCAAGTGTAATATATTTAATCATATTTTTATAACACTCGTCAATAATACGTTTTAAAAGGGTTTCACCAACCTTTTGTCGCCTGTATTCCGGCGATACGGCGATATTTGTTATATGACACTCCTCCAATATTTGCCAACAACCTGAATACCCCACAAGCTCTCCGTTTTCATTGAATGCAGAGTAGTATTTTGCCAAATCATTGGACAATTCGTTCATAAAAGAATCTTTTGACCAATGATGATCGCCATAGGCTTTTGCCTCTATCTCTATAACCCCGTCAATATCGGTTTTTTCCATTGGTTTTACAGTTATTTGCATATAAGAATTTTAACACAAATTTTGTTAAACAAATGTTACAATTTTGATTTGGTATAAGCGGTATGCTAAACTTCAATTATAGAGTAAGATTGAGGAAGTGTACTTATATGAGAAATATTGTTGTTTATACGGACAAAAACTCATCTGCAATTGCTGATGTTCTTGCAAAAATCGAAGAAACTAACGTGAGAATTGAGAGTGCAGACAAACTTAAAGAGTATGAAACTCTTAATCCAGCAATTGTAGTTATTGAAAGTGTTCCGGATATAAAAGACGTTTTGATGGTTACAAAATTCAAAGCTCCTATTTTGTTTATCGGAGAAACTTTCAAAGGGTCAACCGTCCGTGCCGTTGCTTTTGATTATGTAAAAGCTCCTACTGACGAAACAGAATTAACAGTAAGGGCAAATACCCTTTTGAAAATAAGAGATTTGAGAGAAAAACTCAAGGTTGTATCAACAACAGACGAACTTACAGGCTTGCACAACAGAAAATACTTAAACGAGCGTCTTGAACAGGAAATCTCTCGTTCAAAACGTTACGGAACAAGTCTTTCGTGCCTGCTGTTTGACTTAGACTTTTTCAAGGTCGTTAACGATATTTACGGCTACGAATGGGGAGATGTTCTGCTTCGCTCAATAGCAGACAAACTTAAACAATTAATAAGAAAAGAAGATGTACTGACAAGATACGGCGATGAAGAATTCTTGTTAATCTTGCCAAACACATCCGAAGATAACGCATTTTTGTTTGCAGAAAGATTCAGACGTGATATCGAGAGAATGGAATTTATTCCTGCAGGAGAAGAAGAAAGACATCCAATCACTATCTCCGGCGGTATTTCAACATTCCCTTGCATAGAAGGTGCTGAAGAAGACGCAAATACTATAATTCGCTACGCAGAACATGCATTGTACAATGCTAAAAAGCGCGGCAAAAACAAGATTGTCCAATTCTCTCAAATCAATTTAGGAGAATAGGCAATTATAACAGACTCCTTTCTGAACACGAAAGTGTAAATCTGGTTAATAGGCGGTAATACCGCCTTTTTTATTTCTCATTTATCCCGTAACCAAACATTGCAAAGTCGTATTTGACCGGATCTTTCGGATCAAATTTTTTGAGATTTTCTGTTAATTCAATAACCGCCTTAAAATCATTTTGTTTACGTGTCAAAAGGCCCATCTCTCTTGAGATTCTGGCGACATGAACATCAAGCGGAATGTATAGGTCAGACAGGGGCATAAAATTCCAAATACCAAAATCAACAGGCGGTTTTCTGACCATCCACCTTAAATACATACACATCCTTTTCATTGCTCCGCCGTTTCGCGGGTTTGGAATCATAAACGTAAAGCCCTGATTTGGATTTTTTACCCTTGAATAAAAATAATCACATACAGACGTAAATAACGAAATTCCTTCCCCTCGCACCTTTGGGGATGCTAGTTCGAACAAACGAGGTACGAGTTTTGTGAGACTGTATGCCTTAAGGCTGAGGGCAGGGTGAGGGGCTATTTTATACCCGTATTCAAACAACTCCTCCAAACCGCCGTCTTTTAAATACAATTCTTTCATAATGGAAAAAATCTGTGAAAAATCGTCAGGTTTTCCAAATCTGTAATTAAAATTCCCAAGGATTTTTGGTTCAAAATTTGTGATGAAATTATACGGTTCGTTTTGTGCAATATCAAACAACTCATCCAGCTTTTTGACAAAAACATCACGCCTGCCATAAGCAACAAGGGATGCAATAAACCCTGCAATTTCTATATCTTTTTTATTTGTAAATCTATGTGGAAACCTGACAGGATCATCTTTTATAAAATCCTCGGTTTCATATCGTTTTACAAGCCTGTCCAAATTCGTCTGTTTTATCATAATGGTATTTTATCAATAAATACCACACATATCAACATCTAAATACATTTTTGCTTTTGGAGCATTTACTTTCATAATAAGGCTATTTTGTGTATCAACAATTATTCGTTTTCCGTTTATCAGTTTAACTTCATTCCAGCAATGCCCGCCATATCCCAACAAATCCAATTGCATCCCCCTTCGAATAGAGGCTTTTATTCCTGTTTCTTGTGCGAGAATTTTGAACAAGAGACTTTTGTGTCGACAACAGGCCGCCTCCGCTTCAAAGATTCTACCCAATAATATTTCTTTTCCAGGAGTTAATTTCCCGGATCTTTCAATAGCTTTTGCCGTATTTCCGCCTAGTCGTTCTATAAATTTTGCAATGTATTCAATTTTTCTTTTTTCAGACATGTTTTTGGTATGTTCAGATACATACTCAATAACATTATTTAAATATTTATCATATTTTCTATCAATAACTATAACTTCTCGTTCCGCACATATTGCATCACCAAATCTGGTGAATTGAATTTCTCGACCGGCATCTCTATAACCGTTCAAAATCTTTTCAGAAGTTCCAATATAATTATTCTTTAAATATTTGTTAGATTGTGCAACAGACTCTCTTGAGGCATAATACGGCTTATGAGGCCAACCATATGAAGATTTGAATGTCTGGGGATTAATCTCTTGCTTGTTTTTAATAAATCCAAACAACTTACCCCAAAAAGACTTTTTCTTACTTGCATACTGCGTAAAGGTAACTGAATCAGTAGGATAAGGGCGGGTTTTTATAACCCGCACCTCTTCTGCAATATAATTTGTTACTTTTCTTACCTTATCTAGATTTACTTGCATAATTAATAATTTTTGCCTCTTATGTTTTCTATTTTTTCCGCTTCTGTCATTGGTCTGTAACCCACTAATTTTTCAACAGGTCTTGGGCCAGGAAAAACCTCATAAACAGGAACATAGTTATCACTCTCGCTTGTTCCTATATGTGCTCCGGGTACTCTCCTGTTCTTTTCTTTAGCAAATTCGCTTTCCAGAATCTTTTTTCCTAATTCTGAATCAAGTTTTATGATATCGTCTATTTTTGTATCACCCAATCCAGAATAGACAGGTTTTCTGTCTGACTGAAAAACCTGTTGTTCAGCTGACTTTTTACCACGAAGCAAATTGCCTATTTCTGCAGGGTCTAATTTTCTAGTATCTGTAACAATCCCTTGAGTACGTGCTTTTTCTAAAAAAGCTTTGTCTATTTTGGGAAAATCTCCATTAAAATTAATACTCATAATAAACTCCTTTCGTGTTATGCTTTATACTTTCTCTTAAGCACTCATTGCTTATATAGACATGAAAAATTTTATATTCGTTAAATTGCATGATATAATTGGATTTTTAACAATTTGTTACAATTATTTAGCCATAATATTCTCTATATAGTTGATTAAACTATATGGAGAATTATTATAACTTGATAAATATGAGATATCAAAAATTAATTAATTCAAACATAAAAGAACTTAGAATTAAAAACGGTCTTACGCAAGAAGAATTTGCCGAGAAAATTGACATTAGCATTCAAGGTGTATCAAATATTGAACGTAACCGTTATCAACCCTCTGCGGAAACAGTTGACAAAATTTGTAATGCTTTTAACATAACTCCTGCAGAATTATTAACAATAAAATCAAATGCAAATGAAAATATTATAAAAAATATAACAATACTTTTATCCCAATGTACAACCAAAAAACTAAATACAATATACAAAATTATACAAGTTTTAGTTAATGGCTAAATAGTAAAAACAAAAACATTGGACAAACGACTTATCTTATCTTTTCAAAACAATTTTTCAAAACTCTGTCGCATTCTTCTTCCAGAATACCGCCATAAACATTCAGTTTTGAATTTGCAATCTCTCTCAGGTCAATTTTTGAACCTAATGCACCATAGCTTGGGTCATATGAGCCAAAATACACATTATCGATTCTTGAATTTATAATCGCCCAAGCACACATCGGACAAGGCTCTAACGTTACGTACAAATCACAGCCGTCAAGATGCCAACTCCCCAGTTTTTGTTCAGCCTCACGGATTGCAAGGATCTCGGCATGTGAAGTTACATCACTATCCTGTTCTTTTCTGTTGTAGGCTTCTGCGATAATTTCACCATCTTTGCTAACAACCGCACCGACAGCAATTTCGCCCTCAGCCTGTTTTGCAAGCTCCAAAGCTCTACGCATCAGCTTCATTTTCACCTGCCAAATCAATGGTTACTGTCGCACAAAAGCCGCATCCATCCGTTGAAGAAAGCTCTATCTTTCCGCCCATTGCTTCAACCAAGCCTTTTACGATAAACAAGCCTAAACCCGTTCCTCGTGTTGTTCTTGTTGTATTATCTTCAAGCCTGATAAATTTGCCGAACAACCGTTGTAACTTGTCTTTTGGAATAACATCACATTCGTTTTTAACTGCAATTTTTGCCTTATTACCCTCGACAGTCGCATCTACATTAATGATTGTATCCGGATATGCGTATTTAACAGCATTTTCAAAAAGATTCACAAAAACCTGTTCCAATCTGCCTTTATCTGCGTAAACAAGAGGAAAGTCATCTGCTATATGCATAATAATTTCATGCCCGTCTTTTTTGCGCAAAAGCATCTCTGACCGCTCTAAAACTTCGAATAAATCTATCGATTCATTGACAGTTTTGAGTCTCATTCTTTCAATATCAGGTATGGTCAGCAAATCCTCAATAAGCCGTTGAAGTTTTTCGGATTGTTCTTTTATAATTCTCAAGGACTTTTGTTT
>JBGUSD010000183.1:0-2552 GCA_045132355.1 Candidatus Gastranaerophilaceae bacterium | reverse complement strand
ATGATTCGTACACGTTTAAAGATGCAGCAAAAGGATATTGCAGAGAATGGCGGGATTTTCGGACTGGTGAAATCCATAGTGAAGTTCCGTCAGATTATTTTAAGATTGTATTTGACAGAAAATCAAATCCATATATTGTAACGGGTAAAGATGCCGTTAATTTGGCTACAATTGGAAAAGCTTTGGGTATAGAAAAGAAAAAGTGTAGAGATGCAGGAGTTAAAGAGTCTGTTGAGCTTATCGCGTTGAAAAAATACTACAACGGGCATGTTAATTCTCTGTTGGAGAATAAAGAAAAAAGATTGAAAAATAATGTGCATTTGGGTGTCGCGGTTAAATCTAAAGGTATGAAAAATTCTGTATTGGAAGATGTTTTTTTAATCCAAGGTTAACATTAACTTCACAAACTCTTTAAAATGCGACTTGTTTGGTTTATATTTATCAGGTTGACAGAAGGAGAGAAAGATGTATAACGTAGCGATTATAGGTGCAGGTCCGGCCGGTATTTTTGCGGCTTTGGAAATAACAAAGTTAAAGCCAGATTGGAAAGTCGTTTTAATTGAAAAGGGACAAAAAATTGAGCAGCGGAAATGCCCTATAAGAGAAGGCTCTCCAAAATGTGTAAACTGCAAACGCTGCGGGCTATTGTGCGGATGGGGCGGTGCAGGTGCATTTTCTGATGGTAAATTGACACTTACTCCTGATGTTGGTGGGCACTTGGTCGATTATATGTCAAGAAAAGAGGCAGAAGACATTATCGATTATGCGGACAAGTTGTATTTGAAGTTTGGCGCAACCGAGGAGGTTTTTGGAACTGATATGAAGACCTTCCAGGAGATTGAGCATCAGGCGATGCTTGCGGAGTTGAAGCTTGTTCATTCTCCGGTAAGGCACTTGGGAACAGAAAGAAGTTTGGATGTTCTAAAGAGAATGCAGGATTATTTGGATGAAAGAATTACAATTATAAATAATGTTGCAGCAGAAAATTTTATTGTACAAAATGAACAAGTTAAGGGTATCAAGCTGTCAAATGGAGAGACGATAGAATCTGAATATACAATTATTGCGCCCGGCAGAGAGGGTGCAGATTGGCTAACGACAGAATTTGCCAAACATAAGATTGGTCTGGTAAACAATGCGGTTGATGTTGGTGTAAGGGTTGAGCTTCCGGCACCTGTTTTTGAACCATTGACTTCAAAATTGTACGAATCAAAACTTATTTATCATTCACCTACATTTGGAGATGAGGTTAGAACCTTCTGTATGAACCCAAACGGTGAAGTCGTTCAGGAAAATTACAGCGGCATTGCAACCGTTAATGGGCATAGTTATGCAAATTATAAAACTCCTAATACAAATTTTGCACTTTTGGTTAGTGAGAAATTTACAGAACCGTTTAAAGAACCAATACAGTATGGGCAGCATATAGCAAGGCTTGCAAACATACTTGGCGGCGGAATATTGGTGCAAAGGTTTGGCGACTTGCTTGATGGTAGAAGATCAACTCCTGACAGGATAAAAGCAAGCATAATTACTCCGACATTGACTTGTGCTACCCCTGGTGATTTAAGCCTTGTAATTCCTTATAGACAATTGACAAGCATAAAGGAAATGCTTTTTGCTCTTGATAAAATTGCACCCGGGACAGCCTCTCGCTATACCTTGTTGTATGGTATAGAGGTTAAATTCTACTCTGCAAGAGTAAAGCTTACAAATGAACTGGAAACTGAAGGTGTAAAAAATCTGTTTGCAATCGGTGATGGCGCTGGCGTTACAAGAGGTTTGTTGCAAGCATCAGCCTCAGGTGTTCATGTCGCAAGAACAATATGTGAAAGAGGCTAAGCCTTTAAGATAAGAACTCTTGATAGAACAAATTTTGAGTGGTATAATTTTGGTATGGAAAAAGTAAGTTTAACGACTCAGAACAGGCTTATTATTTTCGGGTTACTTTTTAGTACCCTTCTGATTATGGCAATCGCTGTTTTCTCTGTTTTAAACATTCAAAAGAACCTAAATGAAGGTTACCAAAACTTTGGCCGTGTTATTTCCAAGACCTTGGCAATTGAAGGTATGGAGATTACTCGCGGTCTTGATAATCAACAAATTTATGAGACACTAAAAGCTCGTGCTGATTTAATAATAAAAAGCCACAACGATATTGTTTTTATAGAATTTTTGGATAAAGATGGAAATATTATATATTCAGGGGTAAATGAGGCAAACAAAAGTTCAAAAAACCCAAATATCACAGTAAGTTCTCCAATGACTGAATTGGATGATTCGCCTGTAGGCTCTGTAAAAGTTGGTCTTTCAGGTGATGTAATAAGTAAAATTTCATCAACCACGCGTGCATCGATGCTCTTTGTGTTTGCTGTTGCGTGGATTGTTTTTGCATTCGTAATCTTGATAAATACATATCTAATCACTCGAGAGCTCAGAATATTGCATGATGGTGTTCACAAAATTTCCTCCGGAGATTTTGGGTACAAAATTTCAGGACAAAATGTAAGTAACGAAGTGCAGGATCTTTTTGATTCCTTCAATGATATGTC
>JBGUSD010000182.1:0-5315 GCA_045132355.1 Candidatus Gastranaerophilaceae bacterium | reverse complement strand
TCAACACAAGGGCGTTTCTTGTAGTAGGTTTCGGTTCTCTCAGATGGGGTTGGAGAAGTTGAAGACTCAACTCCTGTCAAAAGTTCGCGACAAATAATGCTGCCATTCATATCTTTAAAGCTTTTTGCAAGCTCCTGAATTCTTTGGTAATGATCAGCTTTGTCTTTTGGATTGGTGTTATCAGACGGGCCATACATAAGACCTGCGGCCATAAACATACCGCTGACCGTTCCGCAAACCTCTCTCATTCTGCCCATTCCGCCGCCAAAAGATGAGGATATTTTCATTGCTGTTTCAAAATCCAAACCCAATTCTTCGCAAAATGCACCGAGAACGGCTTGTGAGCAGTTGTATCCTGACTTAAATAATTCTTTTGCTTTTTCTGAATGCGCAGACATAATATTCTCCTTTTTGAATATATACACATTCATTTTAGCATAAAGATTTCAAAACATAAAAAACGGGGCTTTTTAAAGCCCCGCATTTTATATTAAAACTATTGAACGGATAATTTTTTAATATGTTCTTTTTCTGTTTCAATTTTAGGAGCATTGATGGTTAATATACCATGCTCAAGTTTTGCAGAAGTTTTGTCAATATCAATATCCATTGGGAAGTACACCGTTCTTGAAAATTCGCCGTAATGAAATTCTGATTTTCTGAAACCTTTAGTGTCTTCTTTGGATTCTTCTTCTTTTTTAGCATTGATTGTAATGTGATTTTTGTCGATATCAATGTCCAAGTCTTCCTTTTTTACTCCCGGAATTTCTGCTCTTACGCAATATTCTTTGTCCTTTTCGTGAAGTTCTACCGGCATGGCAAACTTGTCTGTGCAGTCCATTTCTTCGTTATAGATGTATTCAGGGAATAGGCTGTCAAAATTTCTGTTTAAAATAGAACTGATTTCATCATTTACGGATTTTATAAAACCGTCAGGTGATTTTTTGATTAAGAATTTCATGATGTTCTCCTTTCGTATTTCATAACTAACTCTTTCAACACTTACATTATCACTCTGTTTTTATAAAAAACTGTTTTCTTTAACTAAAACTTAACATTTACCAAACCAATGTTATAATCAATCAACATTTGGGTATATTAAATCTATCAGTTAAAAATACTGACTTTTTGTTCATTTTAGAATGGAAAGGGGCGAAGAGCCCCTTTCCGTTTTTGTGTGTGAAAATTTTTGCTCTTGACTTGGAGTATACTTCAACCTGTATAATTGATTTATAGATTGGAAGGTTATATGAATTTAGAAGAATTTTATGCATATATGGAAAGCGGCAAACCCACTACAGATGAGGTTTTAGCAACGTTTAATAAATACAGTCAGGAAGCTTTAAAAATAACAATGAAGATGAATAGCAAATATCATACCCCATCTGAACTTGTAAAATTATTTTCCAAACTGACTGCCAAAAAAGTTGATAAATCTTTTAGGCTTTTCCCGCCGTTTTATACAGATTGCGGAAAGAATATAACTGTCGGTAAAAATGTTTTTATAAATTCATGCTGCAGATTTCAGGATCAGGGAGGAATAACAATTGGGGATAACGTTTTGATTGGTCATAATGTTACACTTGCAACATTAAATCATGATGAAAACCCTGAAAACAGACAAAGAATTTTTCCAAAACCTATAAAGATAGGTAATGGTGTTTGGATAGGATCAAATGTTACAATATTGCAGGGTGTTACCGTTGGTGACAATGCAATAATAGGTGCGGGTGCTGTTGTTACGCATGATGTGCCGGAAAATATGGTTGTAGCAGGTGTTCCGGCAAAAGTTATAAGAGAAATAAAAAATAGGGGGTAATATATGACAAAAACATTAGTAGCATACTTTTCAGCAAGCGGGGTTACAAAGAACATTGCACAAAATTTGGCAAAAGCCGCAGAGGCAGATTTGTATGAAATAAAGCCGAAAGTTCCATACACAGATGCAGATTTAAATTGGATGGACAAAAACGCAAGAAGTACTGTAGAAATGAAAGATTGGAACTCAAGACCTGAGATAGTTGAAGATGATGCTCATGTTGAAAATTATGACACAATATTTGTGGGATTTCCTGTATGGTGGTATATTGCACCGACAATTATAAATACATTTCTTGAAAAATACGATTTTTCAAACAAAAAAATAATTCTTTTTGCAACCTCAGGCGGAAGCGGTTTTGGAAGAACGGTAGAAAATATCAGGCCAAGCGTTTCTGACAGTACTGAAATTATAGAAGGCAAAATTCTTAACGGTAATCCGTCAACAGATGCCCTAAAGGCTTGGGTTGACTCAATAAAATAGAGGTGAAAATGTTTATAAAAAATCTTGTAAAAACATTGGCGGTAGTGACAGTTTTGCTTATGGGAGGAGTTGTAATGTCGGCAGAAAATCTGAATATAAAACAGCAGAATATGGTAATGATTGCGTCTTACACCGCAACCGGAGATTTGGATAAGTTAGAATTGCAGGTTAAAAAAGGTTTGGACGAGGGCTTAACAATCAACGAGGTTAAGGAAATAATGGTTCAAATGTATGCATATTGCGGTTTTCCAAGAAGTATAAACGGACTTTCAACCCTTTTAAAAGTTACCAAAGATGGCAAATATGAGAAAGGAAAAGAGGGAAAACCATTACCTAAAAAAGCCGATAAGAACAAAATTGGCGAAAAAATGCAGACTGAACTTGTCGGTCAACCTGTAAAGGGAGAACTGTTTGAATTCGCACCGACAATAGATGATTACTTGAAAGAACACTTGTTTGGCGACATTTTTGCAAGAGGAGTTCTTACGCATCAGGAAAGAGAAATCGTAACAATCGCGGCATTATCATCAATGGATATGGTTGAGCCTCAGCTCAATGCACACATTAAAATGGGTAAAAATACCGGCCTGACAGACAAACAAATAAGTGAAATCCTGATTTTGACCTCAAGACCGAAAACAGAGGTTTTTGGTATAGGAAATAAAAATGATGCTTATGCAAAATATTTTAAAGGTCAAAGTTATTTGAATATACTGACAAATAAACAGGTTGTAACAGCGAATGTAACTTTTGAGCCAAAATGCAGAAATAATTGGCATATCCATCATGGCGGAGGACAAATACTTCTTGTAACAGGAGGCAGGGGCTATTATCAGGAATGGGGAAAAGAAGCTCAAGAGCTTAGAAAAGGAGATGTTGTCAATATTATGCCTGATGTAAAACACTGGCATGGTGCGGCAAAAGATTCATGGTTTTCTCATGTAGCGATAGAAGTTCCAAGCAAAAACGGTTCAAACGAGTGGCTGGAAGAAGTAAGCGACGAAGAATATGACAAATTAAAATAAAAAATTTAGTTATAAGGAGAAAATATGACACAAACATTTATTACGTTAAATGACGGTAACAAAATCCCGCAATTTGGTATCGGAGTTTTTCAGGTACTGGAGGGTGAAGTTACGGTAAATACAGTTAAAAATGCACTTGAAATGGGTATTCGCCATATTGATACGGCTCACGCATACCAAAATGAAAGAGGGGTTGGTCGTGCGGTTAAAAAAAGCGGTGTTCCAAGAAAAGATGTTTGGATTACAACAAAACTCTGGCCAAGTGAATACGGGGAAGGCAAAACCTCAGATGCCATAGACAAAATGCTTGAAAGACTTGATACAGATTATATTGATTTATTGCTTTTGCACCAGCAGTTTGGCGACTATATAGGTGCATACAAGGATATGGAGCGTGCCGTAAAAGACGGCAGAGTAAAATCTATCGGTCTTTCTAACTTTGAATCTCACAGATTAGAAGAAGTGCTTGAAGTTGCGACTATTCCGCCATCAGTTTTGCAGGTTGAATGTCACCCTTATTATCAGCAAAATGATTTAAAGAAAAGAGTTGAAAAATACGGAACGGTAATTGAAGCGTGGTATCCGATAGGACACGGCGACAAAGGTTTAATCAACGAACCGTTATTTACAAAATTAGGTCAAAAATACGGAAAAACCAATGTTCAAATCATTTTAAGATGGCATATACAAGAAGGTACAATCGTTTTCCCTCGTTCTACAAACCCTGCTCATATTAAAGAAAACTTTGAAATCTTTGATTTTGAATTGACAGAAGATGAGATGAACGAAATCAGAAAACTTGATTCAGGTAAGAGATTTTTCCTTATGACACTTGAAGAACAGGAAAAAAATCTTGGCGTATGGACTCCGGAGGATTAATAAATGGAAGAAGTCAGAATTGATGTAAGAAAACAAGAACCTGAAAGAATTGCAGAAGCTGTCAGGAGTTCTGATTTGTGTTTTAGGATTAACCACACAAACCCGACAACTCCCAAATGCAAAGAGTTGATTGATGAACTTTTTAATCATACGTTGGGTGAAAATACGGTTTTGCACCCTCCAATTTTTACAATTTTGGCAGACAAGGTCAAAATCGGTAAAAACGTTACTATTTTGAATAATTTTCAATGCATGTCCGCAGGTGGTTTGACAATAGAAGACGGGACAATGATTTCTTTAAACTGTACTATTGCCACAAACAACCATGACATGTATGATAGATATGTAATCACATGCAAACCTGTCCACATAAAGAAAAATGTATGGATAGGGGTGAATGTAACAATTTTACCAGGAGTTACAATAGGTGAAAACGCAGTAGTCGGCGCAGGTGCAGTTGTTACAAAAGATGTTCCCGATAACGCAGTTGTGGTCGGAAACCCTGCAAGAGTAATCAGATATCTTGATGCGGAAAGATTTGTAAAATAAAACAAAAAAATTTAAGTAGGAGACAGTAAATATGACTAAAAAAGTTTTAATTATTTCAACAAGTCTTAGAAATAATGCAAATTCCGAGATTTTGGCACGAGAAACCGAACGTGGTGCAAAAGATGCAGGACATACAGTTGAATTTGTAACACTAAAAGATAAAAAAATAGAATTTTGCAAAGGATGTATGGCATGTCAAAAATTGGGCAGATGTGCAATAAACGATGATGCAAACGAAATAACCGCAAAAATGAAAGATGCAGACGTTATTGTTTGGGCAACTCCAATTTATTATTATGAAATGGCTGGTCAAATGAAAACACTAATTGACAGAGCAAATTCCCTTTTTGCAACAGGCAAAAACTTTACCGAAACATATTTGATAACAACGTCTGCAGATACATCTGAAAATGTTATTCAAACTGTTATAAACGGCTTGAATGGCTGGATTGCATGTTTTGATAACCTTGAACTAAAAGGATATGTCAACGGCGCAGGTCTTGAAGGTCCAAACGAAGCCGCAGAGCGAAAAGATTTAATGGAAAAAGCCTATACTATGG
>JBGUSD010000181.1:0-6889 GCA_045132355.1 Candidatus Gastranaerophilaceae bacterium | reverse complement strand
ACAAAAAGCTCTTCAATCCGAAAAAGAAGCTGTTGAAAAAGTTGTTCAAAAGAACGTTGAATCAACCTTCAAAACATTCGGATAGTGACTGAGGCACGACAACATATTGTACCGATACTGGTATATCTTAATAGGTTTTGGTATTTTATGTTTAATAAAAAGCTTACAAAATATGTGCATTTTGGATTTGTCCAACCTATGCACAGGTATAATTTTCCCTTTTTTCCTTTTTCCCCAACGACGACTTTACAAGTCGTCTTTTTATTGACTAAAAATACCATGACATATTATAATTAAAATATGAAAAAGCGTTGGTATGACTTAGATGTTACGGTTAGCAGTGCTGTTGCAATGATGGAAAAAGCGGACGAAGTTTTACAGGTTCGTTGTGCGGAATACATTATTGACCAACTAAAAGATATTGATTTTCAAATGTCATTAGAAGATCAGTATAATTATATTATGAGAAGATGGTATGACAAAAATATCAAGGTTTCTCATGCTATGGAGTATTTAAAAAACGCACCTGAAGCTATGCGCAAGCAATTAGCTTTGGATATTGTAGAATACCTGCAACAGGTTCAAAATGACTGAGGACATCAACAAAAAGATTATTAATTTATTTGATAAGCATAATAAATCTTTGCCGACAGAAGAAAAGGTAAGGTATTATGCCGGGTTTAATTATGTAAAAATAAACAAAGATACCAACGGAAAGAAATTCAATCCCGAACATTTAAAAGCATATGCCGAAAAATGTCATTACATAGTCAGAGTTATGAGAGAATTTAATGGGGATACATATCTCTACAATTATGATGTTCCAAACAATGATTTATTCAAATTTATAAAATCATTTGAAGAAAATACTCTTGACGGTACAATTATAGAGATAGAAAAATATTTTCCTGAAGATTTAGCATGAATTGTTTTTTTAGAGAGAACCACGAAGCCTTATACAGATGTAACAAGCCGTATCAATATGTTGGCGGCGAATTATTATCGCACAACAAAGACTTTGATAGCTCAAAGGTCAGAATGGCATTTGCCTTCCCCGACAAATACGAGATCGGCATAAGCAATCTCGGAGTAAGAATTCTATATGACCTCGTAAACCGTCAGAAAAACTATATGGCAGACAGAGTTTATGCACCTGAAAAAGATTTTCAACCAAAATCTCTCTATGGGCTTGAAAGTAAACTCTTATTGAAAGAATTTGATGTCATAGGGTTTTCACTGCAATACGAAATGTCATACCCAACAACTCTAAAAATGCTTGAAATGGCACAAATCCCCATAAGAAACTGTGACAGAACAGATGATGATCCGATAATCGTTGCAGGTGGACCTTGTACGTTTAACCCTTTGCCAATGCAAGATTTTATTGACGTATTTCTGATAGGAGATGGAGAAGATTGCATAGTCGAAGTATGTCAAATAATCGAAAAAACAAAAGGCCTTCCCCGAAAAGAAAGAATTAAAGCCCTTGTTGAAGGCGAAAATTCCGGCAGATGGTCTGCTTTATACGGAGGAAAAGTAAAAAAACGTATAGCAACCCTTGATATAAATAGAGCTTTAACTTCATATCCGATACCATTTTCATCTTCCGTTCACGACAGAGCAGTTGTCGAAATAAGACGGGGATGTGAGAGAATGTGCCGTTTTTGTCAGCCGGGACACGTTACATTGCCTGTCAGAGAAAGAAGTGCTGAAGATATAATTAAAATAACCAAAGAACTTGTAAAAAACACAGGATACGACGAGTATTCACTACTCTCATTGTCATCAAACGATTATAGCAACATAAAAGAAGTTATAAAAGAATTGTCCATTGATTTTGATGATAAAAAGGTTTCTGTATCTCTGCCAAGTCAAAGAATTGACGGGTTTAATCTTGAACTTGCAAACCTCGTTCAAAGTGTCAGAAAATCAATCATGACACTTGCACCCGAAGCCGGCAGCCAAAGACTTCGCAATGTAATTAAAAAAAATATAACAGAAGATCAAATCCTTGATGCAACGTTAACTTTATACGAAAACGGCTGGTCAAGAGTAAAATTCTATTTTATCTGCGGACTCCCGACAGAAACACTTGAAGATATGGATGAATTGGCAGAACTCCTGAGCAAAATCAAATACAGAGCCAAGCTGATAAAAAAAGAAAAAAATCTTACCCACGGACTTGATATAACCTGTACGCTGTCCATTTTTGTCCCAAAACCGTTCACTCCGTTTCAATGGTGCGGACAAATGCCTTTAGATGAGGTAACAGAACACATACATTACCTGAAAGATAAAACAAAACACCTAAAAGGGGTGAAGATCAATTACCATGAAAAATTCATTTCAAGAATAGAAGCTATTCTCACACGCGGAGATGAAACTCTTTGTGACTACATTGAAGCCTTATATAAAAAAGGTTGCTATCTTGATGCGTGGGATGAATATTTTGACAAGGACATTTGGCAAAAAACAGCAGAAGAATGCGGCCTGAATCTTGATGCACTTGCACAAAAACAATACAAGACGGATGAAATTCTGCCTTGGGACTTTGTGAATACAGGACTTGATAAACAATGGCTTGTGAACGAATACGATTTAGCAATGAATGATGCAACTGTCAACATTGTTCCAACCTGCAAAGACAAATGCGTAAACTGTGGAGTTTGCAAAAACTTTAAAACACACAAAGTTATGGCAAAACCGTATATAGCAGAAGATCGGAAGTCAAGAAGTCAAGAAGCCAAGCCTATTAATGATAATAGCCTGTCCTCCTACCCTCCTACCCTCTTGACCTACAAATACCGTATTAAACTTACAAAAACAGGTATTTTGAAATATTTTTCACACCTGGATTGGCAAAACACCTTTTTTAAAGCCCTTGCAAGAACAGATTTGAATATAGCCTTTTCGCAAGGATTTAACCCTTCCATGAAGGTTTCCATGGGAGTCGCACTCCCACTATTTGCGGAAAGTCAGACGGAATTTGTAGATATAGAACTATATGACAATTTATCTTGCGAAGATATCAAACTAAAGTTAGAAAAAGTTTTGCCAAATGGAGCAAAAATTATAAATGTACGAAAGCTTGAAAAAGGGGCTCAATCTATTGATAATACTGTATGCTGGGCCGAGTATAAAATAGATATTTTAGACAAGGGACTTTACGATTTTGAAAAATTAGTGTATAATACAAACAAGGTTTTATCTTCTGATGAAATTTATATCGAGAAGAAAAACAAAAAAGGTTTAATCAAAAAAACAAACATAAAACCATCAATAAAATCATACAGGTTTGAAGATGAAAGTTTGTTCATAGTATTAAAATCTGGTCAAGCAACCGATATACCCGCATTGCGTGCTGATGTTTTGATGAACGTAATAGCTGAAGGCGTACCGTTTAGTATTGTACGAACAAGGTTCTTTGACGAAAGTTTGACAGAATTATAGAAGGATTTTTATTTATGGGAAACAACTTTAGACACAACAACAGAAGACTGCAACAACAAGAACACAATCCACACGAAAAAAGGATTATCATTGCAGAAAGAGATAATATCGCTGCAGTTTTAGAAAACAAAAAGGTAACCGACTTTTTCATTCACAGAGGCGACGTTTTGTTAGGTGATGTATACCTTGCAACAGTAGATAACATCTTGCCAAGCATTGATGCTGCATTTGTAAACGTCGGAACTGATAAAATGGGATTTTTGCACGCAGAAGACGTTATGGGCAAAGGAACATTAAAAGACAAACTAAAGCCAAAACAACGTCTTATAGTTCAGGTCACAAAAGAACCAACAGGACACAAAGGTCCGAGGGTTACGACAGAAATCAGTCTTCCGGGAAGATTTTTAGTCCTTATGCCATATGAACCGGGTGTGAGTGTAAGTAAAAAAATTGAGAACTCAAGAGAGAGGGCAAGATTAAAGGCCATTATGAACCTAATCAAGCCGGTTGGAGTAGGCGTTATCATAAGAACAGAGGCAGAAGGTCAGACAGAAGCTGATATTCAGGAGGATTTGGAAATCCTTTTGGAAAAATGGAATAACATTATAACTTCTGCAGAAACTCTTGATCCGCCAAATTTGATATACAGGGATCAGGATCTTTTATACAGAGTTATAAGGGAAGCCTGCACTGAAGATGTTAAGGAAATCGTCGTAGATACGGCATTTGCACTTAACAGAGTTCAAAACCTGTTGCAAAATTGGCACATGAACAGCAATATTCAAGTAACACTATACAAAGGAACAGAGCCACTTTTAATAGCAGAAGACATTCACAAAGAAATAAAAGCAGCATTAAATGTCAAGGTTAATATGCCATCAGGCGGATACCTGTTCATTCAACAAACAGAAGCCTTGACAGTAATTGATGTTAATAGCGGTAAATTCACAAGTTCTGCAACCCAAGATGAAACTATACTAAAAACAAACATTGAGGCTGTTCACGAAATCGCAAGACAATTAAGATTGAGAAATATCGGTGGTATGGTAATCATAGACTTTATTGATATGACGTCCCGTGCCGACAAACTTGCAATGCTGGAAGAACTGGAAATCGCACTGGAACCTGATAAAGCAAAACCACAAGTAGGTCAATTGTCAGACCTTGGTCTTGTTGAACTGACAAGACACAGACAAGGACAATCTCTGTCTGAGATATTTACAAAGAAATGTCCACACTGCCAAGGAAGCGGCTGCTTTATCAACGAATTTAATTTTGCAACCCCAACAGCAGAAGGCGAATACAGAGCAAAACAAGCAAAGACAAAATTGCCGATAAACAACAATAAGAACTTCAAAAAGAACAACAAACAGCAAGAACAAGTCGCAGCTCAACAACAAGAGCCGCAAACCGAAATTCAAAACACTCAAACCGTTCAAATTGAAGTCGAAAATCCTGCACAAACAGCACAGAACGATAACAACAAACGCAACAAAAGACAAAATCAACGCCGAAAATTTAATAACAAAAACAGAGAAAATGTCGAAGTTGCAGAAGTAAAAGAACAGGCAGCTTTAATTGAAGAACAAAAACCTGAAGAAACCAAAAAAGAAACAAAGTCTGCAAAAAGAGGGAGAAAGACAAAGACAGAGAAAAATTCTGTTGAAACTCCTGTTGCAGAAGTTAATACGGAAGAAACTCCGCCAGAAAGCAAGAAAAAGGTAAGAAAAACAACAACAAGAAAACCAAGAGCAAAAAAAAGCGAGGCTAAAGTTGAAGAATAGTAATGCTTTCAGAAAAATTATGATGTTGGCTGCAGTAATTATTATTACTGCATTGCCGGCATTTTGTTCACCAACCGTTCCAATTAAACAAACAGCAGTGAAATTCCTTATTGCAATGTGCGGAGTTGCAGCATCATCTTTGTTAATATACCTAGGTCTAACGCTATATAACAAGCTGTTTGGCAATAAAGACGGCAGAACTTTCAGCAAAGACGACACCCTTGCTACCCCCGACAGTACAGACGATGCAGTGGCATTTTTTATAAAGAAAAACAAATTGAGATAAGGGATAATTAATGAACACACCAAAAGGGTTAATTGAAATTTTAGTAGTATTTCTTTTATTGACAGTTATTGTTGCAGTTGGAATGCGGCTCACACTCAATCAAATGGAAGAAATGAAGCTGAAAAACAATATTGAGAAACAAGAAATTATGAACACAGAAGAAACTGTTGACGAAAACGAAAACTACTATCAGGAAGTTTCAGAAAATTCACTCACAGAGAAAGAGACACCCGAACAACAGACAGAAGATGAGCCTTCTCAACAAGAACCTGAAGAAAACAATGACAAACACGAGCATGATGAATTTCAGTCCGGGCAAAGATTCAAAGTAGTTGACCCTTATTCGGGAAATCAATAGTTGTTTTGAATAATATCAATCATTTCATACATAAATTTATTATACGGCACAGGTATATTATGTTTTTTGCCAAGTTCAATCATTGTACCGGCAAACATATCTACCTCCGTTTTCCTTTTAGCCAAAACATCCTGTAACATAGAAGTCTTACCGTCTTTTGACATTTTATGGAAAGTATCCAAAGCTTCCGGAATCATTTTTTCCGTGTTAGGGATCCCCTCTGCCTCAGCTATTTTTTGAACCTCCTTCATAAGATTAATCGCAAAATCAAGGAATTTCTCGTTTTCCTGCATTTGTCCAAACGTCATATTCAATATAGCAGAAGGCTGATTTGTACTAACATTAAGCATATACTTCAACCACAACTTATATTCCATATCAATAGGAACTTCATATCTTATATTATTATTTTCAAAAAAAGTTTTTAACCTATCAATATTGGGATCATCTGACTGTTTTGACCCAAAGACAATCTTTCCGACACCATCTTGCGTGACTTTATTACCTACCCTTACTGCACTGTGTCCTATCCAATAGGCAAGCAATAACCTGTTCCAGCCGTACTTTTCAGCCAAGATTTTTTCTGAAGTAACACCATTTAATAGTGGAATTATTATCGTATCGTTTTTCACAAAATTTTCTATATTGTCTTTTACTGTTTTTAAGGCATCAAATTTTGTAGCAATAATAATCAAATCAGCCTTAAATCCTTCTTCCTCAGGCAAAACATAATCAAAGATAAGCTCTTCGCCATTAAAAATTATAGGATTGTTTTGGTATCGTTCTTTTCTCTCTTTATCAACCAAAACTTTCAAAACGACATCCGCACATTGCTTAATTTTATGTGCATAAACACTCCCCACAGCACCAATACCACATATCAAAACATTTTTAATTTCACCCATAAATTAATGCTAACATAAATCCTTTTTTCATTAAAAATTTGTATTAATTTATGTAACAAAAAAGAACATTTACGCAAAAACCGCATAAAAAAATACTTTATATATG
>JBGUSD010000180.1:0-2318 GCA_045132355.1 Candidatus Gastranaerophilaceae bacterium | reverse complement strand
GTTTGCAATCATTTGTGAATGCAACTCGTTATCGGATAACCTTGCGGTTATGCTTAATAGTCTTGCTTGTGAAGCTGATAAACCCATGATTACCTTTCGAAATTCTTCTTTCCTACATGGTTTTACGGCATTATTATATAAATTCTTTAGGGTTTTCCGATTTTATTACAAATTATTAACAAATAAAAAGACCTCTTTTCTTGAGGTCTTTCTACACTCTATATTGAAAATGTTTCAGTATCTAATTCAAGATTTACCGGTTTTTCCTCTACAACTTCAACTTGCAGTCTGTCCTCAGGCTTTACTACAATCGGTACAGGTGCCGCCTTTGGAGGGGTTGTAATACCGTTTGTGGCAGGTTTTGCGTCGAGCATCGCCGGATCAGGATTGACCTTCATACGGTTATAATCCCTGATTATCTTGGCAACAAAATTCTTAGTTTCCTTATATGGAGGAATTTTGTTGTTATATCTTTTTACATTGCCCGGGCCGGCATTGTATGCGGCAAGCGCCAATTCCATTGAGCCAAACATTTTGTACATATTTTTGTAATACATGATACCGCCACGTATATTATCGTTCAAAGAATATGCATTAAGTCCCATTCTTCTTGCCGTTGACGGCATTAACTGAAATACACCGACAGCTCCGTGTGAACTTCTTGCCTCGTGTCTGAATCCTGATTCTGCTCTTGCTATACTTAGGGCAATTGCCGGGTCTACACCTATTTCGATAGCGTGTTTTACTATCTTTGCTTTGATTGAATTTACGTCAGATGCCTGTACTTGAACGCAAGACATAAATACTATCGCAATCATGAATAGTAACAGTTTTCTCAAAATAATTTTCCTTTGGTTGTAAATTGAAATCCTCCAAGTTTCCTCTAAACGGCTGTGTATTGTCTAAATTCCACTCTTTGGAATGTTTGTATTTAAAGTGTACCACAAACAATTTAAAATTTCAAGTTTTAAGCTATATGGGCTTTTTACCCCAAGATTTTGTCGCTTAACTTTACAATTTATTATATTAATATTTTTTATGATAAAATAACAACATATATGAAAGAAACGAGGGAATAATGGAACAAAAACAATTAGCGGATATCGGAGTCTTTGGCGGCTCAGGGTTTTACAGCTTTTTACAAGATATAGAAGAAATAAGCATTGAAACCCCCTACGGGAAAACAAGCGATAACATATTTTTAGGCACAATCGGCAATCATAAAGTTGCATTTATGCCAAGACACGGCAGAGATCACTCTATACCGCCACACTTGGTAAATTTCAGAGCAAACGTATGGGCAATGAAACATATTGGTTGCAAAAGAGTAATTTCGCCTTGTGCCGCAGGAAGCTTGCAAAAGCACGTCAAACCCGGCGATTTTGTAATTTGTGACCAATTTGTAGACTGGACAGACGGGAGAAAAACAACCTTCTTTGAAGGCCCTGTTGTTCAACACCCGTCACCTGCAGATCCTTATTGTCCTGAACTAAGAAAACTTGCTATTGAAACAGGAAGGAAATTGGGCATAACAATTCACGATAAAGGTACCGTCGTTGTAATCAACGGCCCAAGATTTTCTACCAAAGCGGAATCCGCATTCTTTACAAAACAAGGTTGGGAAGTAATAAATATGACAGC
Organism: Candidatus Gastranaerophilaceae bacterium; assembly: GCA_045132355.1. Taxonomy (GTDB): domain Bacteria; phylum Cyanobacteriota; class Vampirovibrionia; order Gastranaerophilales; family Gastranaerophilaceae; genus SIG32. The sequence continues at coordinate 677 of JBGUSD010000180.1, read as the reverse complement.
CTTTCCGGAAGCATATTTGGTCAAAGAAATGAATATGTGTCCTTTGAATATATCACTTATTACAGACTATGACGCAGGTTTGGTTGGAGATGTACCTCCTGTATCACATGAGGCTGTAATAAAAGTCTTCAACAGCAATGTAAGTAACTTGAAGAACTTGTTATTCAATATGATTGAAAGTATTCCGCAAGAAAGAAACAATTGTGAATGTGAACATTCAACAGAACACGCTCACGCATAAGGAGAGATAATGGGACAATCGTTAGCAAATGCAGTAAATAACGTATTCAATTTATACTTTTTTATACTAATATTGAGAATATTTTTAACCTGGATACCAAGTATTCGATGGGAAGATCAGCCTTGGAGAACAATAAGAGAAATTTCCGATATATATTTAAATTTATTCAGAAGGATAATACCGCCGATAAACGGGTTGGATTTCTCTCCGATTGTTGCACTTATTCTTCTTCAAGTTGTGCAACAGTTGATTGTTTTTGCATTGATAAAAATAATGTAGGAAATATGATATGAAGATAATAATATTTGGCGCGACAGAAGTAGGATGCTTGTTAGCAACAGAATTCTTTGAAGATCACGATATAACCATTATCGACAAAGAAGAAAACCGAACAGATGAATTCAACATGCTGGATATCAGCTTTGTACAGGGTAAT
>JBGUSD010000179.1:0-8712 GCA_045132355.1 Candidatus Gastranaerophilaceae bacterium | reverse complement strand
GATGGTATAGATGCACAACTTAAATTCCCATATTTTGATAACGTATCAACAAGAACTTTATCGACTTCTATGTTTGCGCCTACGGCAATATTTTGCATTATCATTTTATTAGCTTGATGCATAATATAATAATCAATATCTTTATCCTTTTGCCCTGCTTTAAGCATAACTTCATTTATGGATTTTGGAACAATGTTCATTGTAAAATTGAAAACCTTTAGTCCATCCATTTCATGTCCGTAATCAAATTTGTTATTTTCGTCTATTAACTCTTTGCATGGAGAATTTCTAAAGGCCCCATTTTTAGCTATAATTGCATCATAATTAGCACCTTGTGTACCTATATCAAAAATCATATCTTCGGCATTTACATCATATTCCAAAATAGTGGCACTGCCACCATCACCAAATATTGGGGCGTCATCGGTTGCATCAAGACCATTCCCATTAGTTTTTGTAGGGGTGTCACCGACCAATAATAAAACTTTTTTACAATCATTGTCTATAAGATTTGAAGCCACTAATAAACCATAAATATATCCTGTGCAACCCTGATTTATATCAAAAGCAAGACAATCTTCTTTTAATCCTAATTCTCCGTGTAATACACAAGCCGTTGCAGGACCAAAATAATCAGGATACTGCGTAACCATAATTAGAGCATCAATATCGTTTTTATCTATACCTTTTCTAAAAAGCTCCTTTGCTGCTTTTTTACATAAATCGGCGGCTGTAATATTTGAATTATCATCTAAAATATGACGTTTATAAAAACCAGTTTCTTTTACAACCCTTTTTAATTTTTTTTCATTACCATTATAAATTAATTTATTGTCAAAGATATCAACCACTCGCTCTGGAACGCAGGTCGAAATTGCAGATATTTTTACGTTTTTAACGATCTTTAACACTAAATAATGCCTCCTGAATCAATTATATAATTTTGTCCGGAAATGAATTTTGCTTTATCCGAGAGTAAATATACTATCATATTTGCGACATCATTTGGTTCTCCCCAACCAAAAGGATATTCTTCTGTTTCGTTTTCTATAATACCAGCGGCGGTTGTTAATTCGCCTTGTGTCATAGGTGTTCTTATCATAGATGGCAGTAAACAATTAGCCCTTATACCGTATGTTGTAAGTTCTTTTGACAGAGTTTTGATTGTTGCACTTAAGGCCGCTTTTGAACCGGAATATAAAGGTTGACCTTTAGATGATAGTACTGCATCAATTGAAGATAAATATACCAAAGAACACCCATTACCTATGTTATTTCTTCTGTCAGCTACTCCTTTGGTCATAAATAAAGGTGCTAAATAGTTGATATCAAACATATCCTTAACATAGCTCATATTAATCATGCCTAGAGATGTAATAACACCCTTCCCTGCGCAATATGCCATGCCGGAGAATTTACCATATTTTTCTTTTAAAGCTTTTACATATTTTGGTAAACCTTCAATATCTTCTGTCAAATCTTTTATTTCAATAAACATATTTTCAGGATGCTTGCATCTTGATTTCATATCGTCAAGGCGTTTTTCGTTTCTTGCAATTGCAAGAACGGTTGCTCCCAATTCATTCAGAAGTAAGGCTGCTGCTTCCCCAAGTCCTGATGAAGCGCCTGTTACTATATAAATCTGTTCTTTATTAAATTTAATCATTATTGAATATTATCCCCTGCCAATTTAATCAAATCAGAAACAGTTTTTAGTTCTTTCAATTCGTTTAATGAAATTTTTATACCAAACTGCTTGTTATAGAAAGCCATAACAGCCATTTTTGATAAAGAATCCCATTCTTCATAATCATCTAAAACATCATTTTCATTGCATGAATCCTCTCTTTGCAATACATCTTCCAATTCAACTAAAAAATCTGCTTTTTTCATTTATATTCTCTCCTATACATACTGTTATTATATTAATATTCTAAAAGCATTTTTATATTGACAATATTGGCATTAAAATCAGCTTTTAAATACTCGAAGAAATAATCTATATCACTTTCACCAACAATTTTTGCGCCATAACCCAGATGATATCTTACGACTTTTTTATTTCCTTTTCTCACATCAAAATAATCTTTTTCAAAGCCTAGTACGTTGAATGCATAGTTTCTTGCCATGAACCCACTTTCTATCATTTCTTCTAATTCGACATCATTAACTAATAACCAACTACCACTTGTGTATTGATTACCTTTGACACCATATATGCGGGTAGTACCTAATGGTCTATGGTTTTTATCTTCAATAATAAAATACCACTCATCATCTTTTTTTAGATAATTTTTTATATATTCAACTTGCTTTGGAACATCATACTCTGTAGGATTTAAGTATTTTGATTTTTTAGGATCACAGCGTAAAGAAAGGATAAATTCTGCATCATCAACGGTTACCTCTCTCAAATTCACATATTTCCCTTGCAACTTATCAGGCTCAATTATTTTACCCATTTAACTCAATCTTTCACGTCAAATAATATACTTGAATTCTAACACAAAAATATATTACATGCAAATTAATTTAAATGTGAAACTATCTAATTTTCTTTGTTTTTTGATAAACAACTTTACCAAAAAGTTTAACAATAAGTCTTTTGTCTGAAAAATTTTTGTACTTTAATAACTCAAATATAAAAGGTACATTTATATGCTTATATAAAGCACCATTTTTAAATACCCTTTTTACCTCAGGTAGACATTTGGAAAGATCTATATTTTCAAGCACCCTTTGCTCATATTCTCGAGTTTTATTTGAGATTTTTGTTATTTTTTCATCATTTTTTATAGTATTTGTTGCGTGCCAGCGATATGAGAACAAAACCTCGTCTAAAAATTTCATCTTGTAATATTTTGATATATGAAGCATCAGATTGTAATCTTCGAGCGGTGCTTGCGGTGTATATCTAAAATTATCAAATACTTCTCGTCTTATCGTATAACCGTTTGGAATATAATTTGCTAAGTATATAGTTTCATAACTTCCAAACTTTTTTGTAGTAAACTTAAACTTCTTTTTCTTTTGCAAATAATCAGCAAATGTTTTATATTTTGCTTTTTTTATATCATATACCAACTCTCTATCATTATCCCAATAACAGACTCTTCCTTCACTGTCAATAATCTCATCATCACCAACACAAAGTGCATATTCAGAATTTTTCTCCAAAAATTCGACTTCTTTTTCTATTGCCTGAGGTTTTGCCACATCATCAGAGGCTATCATATATATATAATCACCTTTTGTTATATCGAGAAGCTTATTCCCAGTTATACAAGTACCTTCATTTTGTTTTGTTTCAAAATAGACTCTCGTAAAACGTTTTTCACACTCTTCCTTCATTTCACAAATCTTTTGCCAGGTAGAATCTGATGAACCGTCATCCATAATCAAAAGTTCAATATTTTGATATGTTTGATTAATAATTGACTTTATCGTATCCTGCACATAATTTTCATGATTATAGGCAGATATTGTTACTGATACTAGTGGTTTATTTGACATCATTTACTCCATGTAACTTTTATTTTATATCCCAAAAATTTAAACATTATTTTATCTCGTCTGCGTTTGGTTAATTTAACATCATCCAAAAACGCCCATTCCTGATTCGTTTTGGTAAAATCGTAATTATTTTGAGATCTGACATATCTGAAAACACGGATGCTTTCTCTTTCTGTAAATTCTTCCTTATTACAACCAAAATTTAATACAACAAAATCTATCCTTTTATTCGGATAAATTTCCTTTATTTTGCCGTAAAAATCAAAAATAACATCATTGTTTATATAAAAAGCCGTGTTTAAAACCAACAGAACAGATTCTGCTTCATTTATCATATCCAACAACCTTTTTGTCCGTCTATCAAAGATTGTTTTTACCTTTTCATATTCGTCAGTTGTCCTGATGTCCCTGTGGAAATGATTTACAAATCTATATCCCGTATTTGTATCTAAATAATGGAAGGTGTCATTATGCGTAACGTTTTTGTTTTCTTCTTCAGACAATTCCTGCAGATTGTCATATTGTAAAAAATCAACAAAACCATTTTTTAAACCATCTATAAATTTATGTAAAGGTTTTTCATCCACCATATAAGTCCAATCAAACGGCAGTGCACATTTTCTCAAACCTCTGTACAAAATATTATGAGCCGCAGCGCAATTACCGCCAAGTGAAAATATTAAATCGTACTCTCTTTTATCTCCACTCATTAATTACCTCAACGACCTTTTTCACTTCCTCGTCTGTCAAGACAGGTGAAATCGGAAGTGAAAGTTCTGTTCTGTGTATTTCTTCAGAAATCGGATAAGATTGATTTTCCCATTCCCTATATGCGCCTTGTTTATGTGGAGGGGTTGGGTAGTGAATGTTCGTCTGTATTTCGTTTTCTTCCAAATATTTTTGTAATTCGTCTCTTTTTTCACATCTTATGGCAAAAACATGCCATACATGTGCATTTTCATCATAAACCTTTGGCAAAATAATATTTGGATTTTTAATGTTTTCTCTGTAATATTTTGAAATTTCACGGCGTCTTACATTATCTTTGTCAAGATGCGGAAGTTTCACATCCAAAACTGCCGCCTGAATTTCATCTAAGCGAGAATTTACGCCTTTATATATATGGTGATATTTCCTGTCACTCCCATAATTTGCAATTGCACGAATTTTGGCAGCTAATTCATCATCATTTGTTGTAACACAACCTCCATCCCCCATACATCCAAGATTTTTCCCGGGATAAAATGAGAATCCTGAAGCATCACCGAGATTGCCTGTCCTTTCGCCTTTATAATAAGCGCCATGGCCTTGAGCTGAATCTTCAATTATTTTTAGGTTATATTTTTTAGCCAAATCCCAAATTTTATCCATTTGAACAGCCTGACCATATAAATGAACAACCATTATCGCCTTTGTTTTGCTTGTAATCTTTTCTTCTATCAAATCAGGATTGATGTTGTATGTATTTATATCCGGTTCAACAAGAACAGGAGTACAATTATTCTCAGATATTGCAAGAATTGATGCGATATAAGTATTTGCCGGAACTATTATTTCATCCCCTTGCCCAAAACCATATGCGCGAATGATTAAATTAAGGGCATCAAGACCGTTTGCACATCCTATACAATGCTTCACTCCGCAGTAAGCGGCAAAATGTTTTTCAAAAGTTTTATCCTCATCACCCTGCAAATACCAACCTTTATCGAGGATTGTTTTTATCCGTTCATCAATTTCATCTCTAAAACGATTATTTATTTTTTCCAAATCCAAGAATTTAATCACAATTTATTTCCTTTAAAAACTCATCATAATCTCTGATATATTCTTTTTCATCATAATAATCAGAAGCTAAAACCATAAGTTTACAGCCATATGAGAAATTTTTCATCTCTCTCCACATATTTTCACCAATATATAAACCAACATCAGGCCTGTTTAACCAGATTTTTTCTCTTGTTTTGCCATCATCTAAAATAAACTGACAAGCACCGTCTATTGCAACAATTATTTGCTGCATGTTTTTATGAGCGTGCATTCCTCTATCCTGATCCGGTGCGGTGTCATATATCCAATAAACCCTTTTTATATCAAACGGAATATTTTTTCCGCCTTCCAGAGAAATAAGTTTTCCTCTCTCATCACCGAAAACCTTCATGTCAATCAGTTTATAATTCATGCATAACCCTCTTATTATCTTCAATTATAAGCTATAAAAATTTTAACACAACAACAATCCATTAAAATCAGCCGTTAATTATCTTGTAAACCTTTGTTACATAAAAATATTTTCATTAAAGTTTCACATTAAAAATGCCGTAAAAACACATATAATTAGAAGGTTATAATGGGTGCATTTGATATAAAAGCTTTATTAGACAGGTTAACTCTCGGAAAAAACAAAATTTCCGCAGAGCTTAATAATCTTTCGCTAAAAGGCGAAAATTTTAAAGTGTCTAAAGCTGAAATCCTGTCTATCTTTTCAGATAAAGAAGAAAAGAAAATTGCAGAACAATATTTTGATTTTATAAATACGCCGGTATCCATATTTGATACAAGAGATGCGGATCTGAACACTTTTACATACAGCGATATTCCTGAAAAAACAGAACAGGCACCTGATGAACATATTGACACGGAAGAAATAACAAATTTTGCTACAAGACTAATTGTTGACGGGGATTTGGATGGTATTTTGGACAACATATCCGAAAAAGAAGTTGAGCAGTTTACCCAAATAAAAGGTGCTGATGTACTTTTCAAAATTATCAGAAAATTAACGGAAAACAAAGACTACACAATAGATATAAAATCCGGAGATTTTACTATAAACGGAGAAACACCAACCCATTATGATGTTGAACACAAAAAAGGTGCAGATGAAAGAACATACACCCTAAAACACGGCTCTAAAAAAGTAACTGCAACTTTTGGCGGTCCTGATGCAATTTTACAGGTTATGACATCATCCTTCTATAGCTTTTTATTTGAAAACCCTGATCTATCCGTAGATTATGTCGTATCACCTGACAATGAAACCGGCTCTACATGGACAAAAGTAAATCTCGATAGACTTGATAAGAGCAAAAAGCTTGGCATGGATGCTTTTCTTGGGAATACAGAAGGACTTCAAAATTTTGCCGGCGCTTTTGATATTGATTCCAACAATCAAAAGAAATCTTTTACATTTATTCCTGATGAATTTGGCGAACTTATAGATAAAAATAATTATTCCAAAATGCAGTTTATAAATGCTTTAAAAACTATATCTAACCTTAAAGATGAGGATGATATTATAAGCACTCTTGCAACATTTGACTACAAGGAACAGTATGAGGATGTTCTTTTAAAACGAAAAAAGTTTTTCAAAACGATGTATGAAATAGCACAGAAAGAACCTCAAAATGACAACATTTCAACAAAAGAATTTTTTGAAAATATAAAAAATAAAGCCCTTGAACAAACCCTGTCAAAGACTTCAGATATAAGGGATTTGATTTCTTTTCAAAAATCTGTTGACAAAATTGAAGATATAGATACAAAACTCAAACTTCAGGAACTTTTGGTCAACAAAAAAGTAGAAATAAACCTTCAAAGAGAAATCCAACCTCTTGGACCCCTTTCAAAAGAACAGATCCTGAACAGGTTGGCAGAATTCGGATTTGCCAAAGAAGACAACAAAGACATAGAAAATTATGGCCTGATAGAGAAGGATCTTTCAAAAATAATAAGACAGCTTAACGACACTGAAATATCGGCTATTCAGACAAAATATGGTGAAGATGCAGATGCTATCCTTTCAAATATGCAATTGCCTACATATACAGAAAGCATAATAAACTATATAAACAACATAAGAAACCAAGGTATTGATATATTAAAAAATAAGGAAACCTTTGATAAATTCTATATTGTTGGCAAAATGATGCACGACACATCAGGAGAAGGTAAAAGAGTATATCCGGCAGAAATTTATGACGTTATAATGAATTCTTTTGATACACCAAAAACAAACCCTGAAAAAAGCGCTCTGGCGGTATATAAGAGCGAGGATTTTTGGCAAATTAATAATGCACTCACAACGCAAAGGAAAGAAAACAAAGAACCTTTGCCAAAGGCTTCATGGTACATTGATAGTCTGACAAAATATCTGAACAGAATGTCAACACCATCTGATATAAAATTGTACAGAGGCGAGGGCTTCCAAATATTTAATACTATAAGACTTGAAAATGGCGAACAACTTGGCAATGTACTGCAGGATATAGATTTGTCTGTAAGTTTAAAGGGCATAACCCCGGATATGGCAGAAAAAATAAAGAAACTGACATCAGAAATTCAAGATAATAATTATACTGCAACGCAAGAAAGATTTCTGTCATGCTCTGCAGATGAACAAATTGCGCGAGAGTTTGGAAGTTTATCCCTAATAGTAAACCTTCCTGCGGGGAGCAAGGCCTCTTGTATTGATGCAACGTATGTAACAGATGACAATACATCAGAAGCAGAAATCTTGTGCCAAAGAGGTTCAACTGTTAAAATAACAGATATAAAATATGACGGAAAAGAAAACCGTTGGCAAGTTTTTGCTGATGTGGTAACAAACTAGAAGGTGCTTATTATGATAAAAAACAACAATAACAATTTGATATTTGAAAAAGAAAAAATTCAGTTTTTTCCAAAAGATATAGAAAAAATGCAGACTATGTCAGAAGAAGAAAAAATTGAATATAGACGGGAGTTAAAAAGAGAACACCGATATATTATTGTGAAATAACACTTTAAATATTAAATTTTTTCTGTATAATAGAAATATGCGGACGTAATTCAGTGGTAGAATGCAACCTTCCCAAGGTTGACGTCGCCGGTTCGAGCCCGGTCGTCCGCTTTTTGTTTCTTATTGGATGATGTACACAGGGCGAGAACCACCAAGCATCGCTTGGTTTTAGGTTCGAGCGCGAGTGAGCCAAGTGCGCAGCAAACGGGTTGACCTGCGGTCAGCAGGGCAAGCAGGTTTGCGAAGTCACGTCGACGGCGAACGAGCAAGATAGCCCGGTCGTCCGCTTTTTGTTTTTGTTATGTGATGTGCATAGGGGCGAGAACCACCAAGCTTTGCTTGGTTTTAGGTTCGAGCGCGAGTGAGCCAAGTGCGTAGCAAACGGGTTGACCTGCGGTCAGCAGGGCAAGCAGGTTTGCGAA
>JBGUSD010000178.1:0-4570 GCA_045132355.1 Candidatus Gastranaerophilaceae bacterium | reverse complement strand
CACAAGCTGAACAATTAGGGATGAGTGAGATTGACATTTCGTTACCAATTCAAGCATTATTTGATGAATGTCTAAAATTTATTTCAGTTACAGATTTTGAGTAAAACCGAAGGGGGTAAATAAAATTTACCCCCTTTTTATTGCCTTAGGCTATATACATATTCCCATTCTTGTAATAAAATATAATTCAAGAGAGGGAATATATGAAAAATTTGGTTAAAATAACATTAGCAGCCGTATTACTTTCAAATTGTGCCTATGCAGGGTTCAAAGAGCACTACGAACTCGGGCAGCAGTACCTTTCTACATTTCAGTATTCCGGCGCTATAACAGAGTTCAAAAACGCAATGCGAATCAATTATATGGACAATTCTGCAAGAATTGGGTTGATTAATTCATACATTGCGCGTGCAACCTACTTTGCAAACAAAGAAAAAAATTACCAAAAAGCTGCTGACGATTACAGAAGCGCTCTATTTTACATGCAATATTACCCGCAGCAAAGTTCTTCCGCACAATATATTCCGCAAATCACCTCTAACTTAAACGTTTGCCTTAGACAAACAAACTTTGACACAAGTGCTGCAAACAGGTTTGCAACCGCAAAACAACTACGAGCAGAGGGGAATTTTTCAGCCGCAGCATACGAATTTAACCAAACATTATCTGACAGAAGCCTTCAAAAAGAGAGCTTTGAACAGGTTGGAGACATAATGAAGCTTTTGGGCAACAAACAAAAAGCTGCAGAATATTACAGACGCGCCGTTACCGTGTCTCCGACAGATATTCAGCTTAGATTATCTTACGCAAAAATGCTTGACGAACTCGGACAAGACCAAGCCGCTGTTACGGAATACAATTATATTTTAGGCAAAACAACAGATAACAAAGACCTTTTATATTCACTTGAAAGGATTTACAAGAAAAAACTTGAGAAAGACCCGACAAATGCCGATATAACATCAAACTTGGGTGCAATTTTGCAGAAGCAGAACAAATATGAAGAAGCGCTTTTGTATTACCAAAAAGCAGAATCCCTGAGCCCTTCAAACATAAATACAAGGCTCAATGTCGGAACTTTATACCAACAAAAAGGCGATAATAGAACGGCGATCAAGGCTTACGATTCTGTACTTATCGTGTATCCGAACAACGTTAACGCAAACCTCTACAAAGCTGAAGCAAATGAAGCTTTAGGTGAAACAAAACTTGCAATCGACGGATACAAAAAAGTTTTGGCGCTTGAACCGACAAATGACGAAGCACGCCACAGATTATTGAGTCTGATCAAATCAAACATGTCAACACCACAGTTTATTGATTATGTTAAAAAGAACATGGCAAATTCAAATCCGTCAGAACTGTTCTATAGCTATGCACTAGATTTGCACAAGGAAAACAAACTTGCAGATGCAATTACTATGTACACAGAAGCATTAAAAACGAATCCGGATAATCCTGAAATATATATGAATTTGGGTCTTGCACAAAATCAGGCAGGAAATACCGATACGGCACTCACCACTTTAAAAAGTGCCGCACTGAAATTCCCTGACAATACACAAATAAAAGATGTAATTTCAACAATAGAAGAAGAAGTTCTGAACAAAAAACTTGCGGTTGCGGCAGCCTTATATGAGCAGCAAGATTACAAGGGAGCTTTGGCAGAATACATGAAAATAAAGCCCCAAAACATTAGTTCACTGCTTGGCATTGCATCAACATATCAGGCTATGAATGAAACCCAAAAGGCTATAAAATACTATGAAGAAGCTTTCAAGCTAAAGCCAACAGATTCGCAAATTGCTTACTACATAGCAGTTTTGTATACTGAAAACGAAGATTTTGAGAACGCCAAGACCTATGCAAACCGTTCATTAGTGTTAAATAAGGATAATCAGCAGGCGGCAGAACTCCTGAAATCCCTAAACGAACAGGCTAACAGCCTTGCACTAAACAACGCAATAGATTTATACGAAGCTCAAAAATACAACGAAGCATTACCTATTCTTAATCAGGTAATATCTGCGGAAACAAACAATTCTTACGCATATTATTACAGAGGGATGGTAAACGACAGTATTAACAAAAAACTTGATGCAATAAAAGATTTCAAAAAAGCATATGAACTAAACAAAGATTTTGAAATTGCAAATTATATGATAGCATCAGACTACGATTCGCTGGAAAAATATAAAGATGCATACGCATACTACGACAAATATGCAAATTCAAATGCGGCAGATGATGAATACAAACAGTATGCAAAAGCACGTGCCGAAGAATTAAAACAATATGCAAAATAGAGTAGCAAAACTAATAGATAGCAGAGTCTCACTTGCCCCAATGGCAGGTATAACGGATTATGTCTTGAGAAGTCTTATCAGACAACATTCAAAAACTTGTCTTTTAACAACAGAGATGATAAGTTCTGAGTTTTTGGCACAAGTCAGCCGAAATGAGATTCTAAAACGCGATGAAGATCACAGCCCGATATCATACCAGATTAGCGGTCACAAACCGCACATAATGAGAGATGCTGCAACAAAACTAAACGACATTGCAGACATGATAGACATCAATATGGGTTGCCCCGTCAAAAAAGTTGTCGGCGGACAAGACGGCTGCTCTCTTATGAGAAATCCTAAACTTGCCGCAGATTTGGTAAAAGCGGTAAAAGACGGTACAGACAAACCTGTCAGCGTAAAATTCAGACTTGGTTATACACTTGAAGAACTGAACTACGTTGAATTTGGGGAACAAATGCAAGAGGCAGGAGCGGAATTTATAACGATTCACGGACGTACAAGATCACAAATGTATTCAGGTCAGGCGAATTGGAAACTCATCAAAAAACTGAAAGAAAATGTTGACGTACCGGTTTTTGCTAACGGAGATGTTGTTTCAATAGACAGTGCCATTCAAGCGCTTGAAGAATCTAAGGCCGATGGGATTGCCATCGGCAGAGGAATTTTGGGAGATCCTACACTAATTCACAGAATAGAACACTACCTAAAAACTGGTGAAAGGCTGCCGGAGCCGACACTTGACGAAAAATTAAAATTTTTAAAATGGCATTTGGACGAAGAAATAAAACTGCGCGGAGAAAAAGTTGCCATAACAACCTTTAGAAAATATTATTCATATTATCTGAAAGGTTTTGACGGTGCTGCAAAACTTCGTTCACAACTGGTCGTAGAAAACGACTACGACAATATTATAGAAATACTATTCGGAAACTAACCTTTAATTTTACATTCTCTCAGGGGCACTTACAGCAAGGATATCAAGTGCATTTTTTAATACCGTTTTGACCGCATAGACAAGTGCCAAACGAGCTTTAGTAAGCTGTTTATCGTCATTAATTACGCGAACGGCATTGTAGAAAGAATGAAATTCACTTGCAAGTTCCTGAACATAACGGCAAATTGTGTATACCTGTCTTGTTTTTGCAGAAGCTTCTATCATAGATTTGTATTCTTCAAGCTTCAAAACAAGCTTTCTGCCGTCCTGAATATTACCCGACAACAAAGTCTTGTCAAAATTGTTAATCAATTCACTATATTCACCTTCTGTCAAGACCGCAGGAATTTTGTTCCCCGTTTCAGTATCAATTTTTTCATTAATTACGTTACGTATAATTGAGCAAGCCCTTGCATGTGCATACTGAACATAGAACACAGGGTTTTCATCCGTACTGCGTTTTGCAAGTTCTATGTCAAAATCAAGCGTTGTATCAATATTTCTCATGGACATCCAAAAACGTGTTGCATCAACCCCGACTTCTTCAATCAAATCATCAAGAGTAACCATATTTTTACGTTTGCCCATACGAACTTCATTTCCGTCAACAACAAGATTTACAAGTTGGCCTAAAAGAACTTCCAATTTATTAGGATCATATCCCAATGCTTCAAGAGAAGCCTTGACACGTGCAACGTATCCGTGGTGGTCTGCACCCCAAATATCAATCATCCTGTCAAAACCACGTTCAAGTTTGTCTGCGTGGTACGCTATATCTGCGGTAAGGTACGTATTTGCACCGTCAACTTTTTTGATTACACGGTCTGCATCATCTCCGTAATCTGAAGATCTAAACCATGTTGCACCGTCTTTTTCGTATATTTTACCTGATTCAACAAGTTTGTCTATATAATGTTTTACTTTGCCTGAATTGTGCAAAGTTAATTCTGAATAGAAGTTATCAAAATGAACTCTGAAGTTGTCGAGCAAATCTCTTTGAACTTTTTCTTCATACTCTTTTGCAAAATCACAATAAACCTGCAAATCTATTTTGTCAACATCCGCAGATGAGGCAATTTCTTTATGTTTTGCTAGAAAATCCTTTGCAACCGGAATTAAATAGTCTCCCGGATAATAGTTTTTACGTTCAACTTCATCTGTCGGAAAATCAATACTGTCGCCAAGCTCTTGTTTAACACGAATTATCAAAGAATTTCCGAGTTTTTGTATTTGAGAGCCTGCATCATTTATGTAAAATTCCTGATACACTTCGTGCCCGTAAAACTTCAACAGGTTTGCCAAAACACTTCCCATAGCGGCCCAACGA
>JBGUSD010000177.1:0-11598 GCA_045132355.1 Candidatus Gastranaerophilaceae bacterium | reverse complement strand
GTGAAATCAAACGTGGCGGTAACGTTTGGATTAAGATATTCCCTGATAAGCCAATTACAGCAAAACCTGCTGAAACTCGTATGGGTTCAGGTAAAGGTAACTTGGAATATTGGGTAGCAGTAGTAAAACCAAACAGAATTCTTTTTGAACTTGATTATTTTGATAGATCCGTTGCAGTTCACGCACTTGAACTTGCAGCTCAAAAACTTCCTATCAAGGTTAAAGTTGTTGAGAAGAATCCTCAAGCATAATTAAAAAGGAAAAATAAAAATGAAATTAAGTGAAATGCGAGAAAAAACAGTTGACGAATTGAAAAGCGCAGTAGTAGATTGGAAAAAGGATCTATTCAACTACAGATTGCAACTTTCAACTCACAAACTAGAAAACACAGCTTTGATTTCAAAGACTAAGACTTTGATAGCACAAGCAAAAACAATTATAAAGGAAAAAGAAAATGCCTAAAAAAGAAAAACAAGGAACAGTAATAAGCAACAAAATGGACAAAACAGTAATCGTTAAAGTTGCAAGCTACGAACCACATCCAAAATACAAAAAGATTATGGAATCAAACAAAAACTACAAAGCACACGATGAACAAAACGTATGCAACGAAGGCGATATCGTAAGAATCGTTGAATCAAAGCCACTTTCAGGCAGCAAACGTTGGACAGTTGCAGAAGTAGTTGAGAAGGCAAGATAAATCTTGCTGAAGTTCGGAGGACAAGAAGGCAGGAAGGCAAGCCTATTAATATTAAAAAGCCTGACCTCTTGACATTCTGACCTCTGTTAGCAGGCATCATTATTACAGTAATGCGCTGCCAAGAGTAATTATTCTTTAAGAAAAAGGAAAAGAAAAATGATACAACAAGAAACTAGATTAGAAGTAGCAGATAACACAGGTGCAAAAGAACTTTTATGCATACGTGTTATGGGCAGCTCAAACAAAAAATTTGCGGCTGTCGGCGATGAAATCGTTGCTACAGTAAAAGATGCCACACCAAATATGGCAGTAAAAAAATCCGAAGTTGTAAGAGCTGTTGTAGTAAGAACAAAAGCAGACATCAAACGTAACGATGGATCCGTTATCAGATTTGATGAAAATGCGGCAGTAATTATCAACAAAGACGGCAACCCTAGAGGAACACGTGTTTTCGGACCTGTTGCTCGTGAGTTAAGAGACAAAGGCTATATGAAGATAGTTTCATTAGCACCTGAAGTTATTTAGTAAAGAAGGCAAGAAGGCAAGAAGGCAAGAAGACAAGCCATATACATATTAATTTATTAAATAGCCTGACATCTTGACATCCTGACCTCCGGACTTCTAAATATAAGGAACAGAAAAATGACAGACAACAATAAAAAATTGCATGTAAAAACCGGCGATAGAGTTATGGTTATTGCAGGCAAAGACAAAGGAAAAACAGGTAACGTAAAAAAAGCTTACCCTACTGAAGGAAAAGTTTCAGTAGAAGGCTTGAATATGGTTACCAAAGCACAAAAACCTATGCCGGCAGCAGGAATTCAAGGCGGACTAGTAAAACTTGAAGCACCAATGGATGCATCAAAAGTTATGATAGTATGCCCGGCTTGCCAAAAGGTAACAAGAGTAGCACACAAAGTTGTAGACGGAAAGAAAGTTCGCGTTTGCAAAAAGTGCGGTGAACAGCTAGATGCTTAATGTGTAGAGATACGACATTAATACCAATAGTAAAGGAAAAGAAAAATGACAAAAACAGAAAGTTTAAAGAAAAAATACGATTCAGAAGTTAAATCAGCTTTGAAAGAAAAGTTTGGTTACAAGAATGATCACCAAATCCCAAGATTACATAAAATTGTGTTGAACATGGGTGTCGGTGAAGCTTCACACAACTCAAAAATAGCAGAAGCTATTGAAGCACAATTAACAAAGATTGCAGGACAAAAAGCGGTTGTAACAAAAGCTAAAAAGTCAATTGCATCATACAAATTAAGAGAAGGAATGCCTGTCGGTGCGATGGTAACACTTCGTGGCGAAAGAATGTATGACTTCTTACAAAAACTAATCTGCGTAGTTCTTCCAAGAATTCGTGACTTCAGAGGTATATCACCAAAGAGTTTTGATGGCAGAGGAAACTACACATTAGGTCTAAAAGAACAAGCCTTATTCCCGGAAATCACTTATGAAGAAGTTGATTTGGTAAAAGGTATGAACGTATCAGTAATTACAACAGCCCAAACAGATGATGAAGCAAGAGAATTGTTGAAATTATTAGGTATGCCATTCAAAGGCCTAAAGTAAACACAAAATAAAAACGAAAATAATTACACAAGAACATAAAGGAGAAATTCATGGCTAAAAAAGCGATGATAAACAAAGAAGAAACAAGAAGACAACTTGCTGCAAAGGGCAAATACCCAACAGTAAGACTTCATAACAGATGCAGTATATGCGGTCGTCCACACGGCTTCCACAGAGATTTCGGTCTTTGCAGAATCTGTTTGAGAAAAATGGCACACCAAGGTTTGTTACCGGGTGTTACAAAAGCAAGCTGGTAAATACTTGCTTATGCCAATAGTACAACTATGTCAAAAAGACCTCCAACAGGAGGTCTTTTTATGTACAAATGTAAAATAATACTTGATTAATTAGTATTTTCATAATAGAATACAAGTACAGTTCCAAACTACCGAAATAAGTTCATTTATTGAGCAGCAATTAATTCGGCAAGTGGTGTAATAGTTAAAAGGATACTGCCTATAACTGTGGGTAAGTCCGGAGGAAATCAAATGAACACAGATCCGATAGCAGATATGCTAACAAGAATTAGAAATGCAAATCAAGTTCATCACGAAACAGTTTCTATGCCATCATCAAAGTTAAAAGCTGAATTGGCAAAATTGTTGAAATCAGAAGGTTTCATTACAGATTACGAAGTTAAAGCTGAAGGCAAATTCAACACTTTAACAATCACATTGAAATATGATGCAAACAAGAAACCTGTTATTTCAAAACTTGAAAGAGTTTCAAAACCTGGTTTAAGAAGCTACTCAAAAGCTAAAAATATGCCACAAGTATTAGGTGGTATGGGTGTAGCAATCGTTTCAACAAGCAAAGGTTTGTTGACAGACAGAAAAGCTCGCAAAGAAAACATCGGCGGCGAAGTTCTTTGCTACATTTACTAATCAGCAAACGGAAGATAAGAAGGCAGGAAGGCAAGCCTATTATAGTTAAATATAAATAGCCTGACCTCTTGACATCCTGACCTCCGAGCTTCAAAATTGAGCATAATTGGTAGAAAAGCTCAAAAAAGTACACAATATACCAAAAGGAGAAATTAAAATGTCACGTATAGGTAAAAAACCAATCGATATTCCACAAGGAGTAGAGGTTAAAATAGAAGGCCAAACAGTTACTGCAAAAGGGCCTTTGGGCGAAGAAAAAGTAGAAGTTCGTCCTGAAATCGCAGTAAAAGTAGAAAACAACCAAGTTGTATTAACAAAAGTTGGTGAAACAAGAGAAACAGACGCTTTGTACGGTTTATTCAGAACATTAGTTGCAAACGCAGTACACGGTGTTAAGGAAGGTTTTGAAAAGAAACTTGAAATCCAAGGTGTTGGTTACCGTGCACAAATGCAAGGAACAACATTGAATATGCAATTGGGTTATTCACACCCTGTTGATATCGTTCCTCCAAAGGGAATCACTATCACAGTTGATCAAAACACAAAAATCACCGTAAAAGGTGCAAACAAACAGACAGTAGGCGATATTGCAGCTGAAATCAGAAGCAAGAGACCTCCTGAAGTTTACAAAGGAAAAGGTATCAGATATGAAGGCGAATACATCAGACGTAAAGCCGGTAAAGCTGGTAAGAAATAGGGCGTAAGCCGGTGCGTAGTGCCGGTGTCGGCACACGAGAGTGTGACGAGCAGGGCACGAAGCACTACGATTCCGCCGTTGCGAATGTAGTGTAAGCGAAATGAGCGAAGCAATCTTTGATTGCACAGGCGGTAAAATGGATTTTGACAGTTTCGAGTTGCCAATAATCCAAGACCAAGTCAAAATACAATTTATAGTTACATGTGAAGGGTTAAAAGCCCGCTAAAGCAGTAAAGGAAAGAAAAATGATTAAACAAGAAATTAGAAAACCATTAACACAAAAAAGACACAGAACAATCAGAACAAAGATTTCAGGTACATCTGAATTCCCAAGATTGGCTGTATACAGAAGCACAAAACACATATACGCACAATTAATTGACGATGAAAACAAAGTAACAATTTGTTCAGCATCATCAGTTGATAAAGACCTTAAAGAAAAATTAGCACACGGCGGTAACATTGACGCTGCAAAGGTTGTTGGTGAAGCTATCGCTAAGAAAGCTAAAGAAAAAGGAATCGAATGTGTAGTATTTGACCGTGGCGGTTTCTTGTATCACGGACGTGTAGCAGCATTAGCTGACGCAGCCCGTGAAGCAGGCTTGATGTTCTAATAAACAAAACAATATAAAAAATAAGGAGTCCTTGCAAATGCAAGGGCTTTTTCTTTTAGGTGATTAATTAAAAAATAATTAAATATTCGGCTTTTTATTAAATTTTATATTATCATAATAATAGGAGAAGATTATGCAATACAAAGATTATTATGATATATTGGGCGTAAAAAGAGGTGCAACAGACGCAGAAATCAAATCTGCGTACAGAAAGCTTGCGCGCAAATACCATCCTGATGTGAACAAAACAAAAGAAGCAGAAGCCAAGTTTAAGGACATAAATGAAGCCTACGAGGTACTTGGCGATAAACAAAAACGCCAAAGATATGATAGTCTTGGCGCAAATTGGCAGGGTGGAGCAGAATACACACCGCCTCCGGGTTTTGAAAACTTCAATTTTGGAGGAGGTCAAGGCGGATATACATTCAACTTTGGCGGACAAGATATGGGTGGCTTTTCCGACTTTTTCAGTTCCCTATTTGGTGATATGATGGGCGGTGGTGCTACAAGACAAACTCAAAGCTTCAATGACTTTGGAGGATTTGATTTTGGACAACAGCCAAAAACCTCAAGGACAAAACGACAGTCAAAACCGACAGAAAATCTTGACATAACAATGAATTTAAACGTTACGGCAAAAGACTTATTTGAACAAAAACCAATAAGTGTCAGATTTAACCGAATGGACAAATGTCCGCAATGTCATGGCAAAGGGGGATACTGTGCAACATGCGGCGGCACAGGGTTTATAAATGAGCCTAAAACCATAAAAGTCAAAATACCGCCTGAAGTAAAAGAAGGCCAAAAAATTCGTGTAAAGAGCGAAGGAAAAACTGACGAATATGGCCAAAAAGGCGATTTGTATCTTGTCCTAAATATGAAAGACAGCAAGTATGAATTTTCCGGCAACGACCTAACAAAAGATATTGAAATAACTCCACCGGAAGCTGTTTTGGGTTGCAAAAAAGAAATAGAAACCCTGCATGGTAAAATAAACATAAAAATCCCGCCAAAAACATCAACCGGTCAAATGTTAAGATTGAAAGATTTGGGATTACCTAAAAAAGGCGGCGGATATGGTAACCTAAATGCAAGAATAAAGATAATTTTACCCAAAAATATTTCTGACAAACAAATAGAATTATATAAAAAACTTCAAGAGTTGTAATACTCTTGACTTTTTCCCCTGAGAGTCGGACAATAAATATATAGGGGGAAATATGGTTAAAGCAACTTATCTACACGAGAAACACATTGAACTTGGCGCAAAAATGGTTGATTTTGCAGGTTGGCACATGCCTGTTCAATACACATCTATTATTGAAGAACACAAAAATGTTCGTGAAAATGTCGGTTTGTTTGATGTTTCACACATGGGTGAAGTCTATATAACAGGCAGAGATGCACAAGAATTTTTAAACCACCTTGTACCGCAGGATATTACAAAACTTGTAGACGGCAAGGCTGTTTATTGTCAATTACCAAACCGCCAGGGCGGATTGATTGATGACTTGATTATATACAAACTGAATATCAACACATATTTGGTAATCTGCAACGCTTCAAGAGTAGATGAAGACATCAACTGGATGTCATTGAACCAAAGAGGTTATGATGTTGCAATAGACAACCAGTCGCACAACCTTTCCCTCATTGCTGTTCAGGGACCTAAAGCAATAGATTTGATGCACAAAATAGGCTACAGAGCCGACCAGGAATCTTTTACAATAATTTTGGATAAATTGCTGAATAACATTCCTATGTGGATTTCAAGAACAGGATACACCGGCGAAGACGGATTTGAACTGCTAATAATCAATGAATATGCAGAAAACATTTGGGACACACTACTTGAAAAAGGAAAAGAATTTAATGTAATGCCAATAGGGTTAGGAGCAAGAGATACCCTGAGACTCGAGGCTGCTCTTCCTCTTTATGGCAACGATCTGGATGAAAACACAACACCTGTTGAATCAGGACTTTCATGGTCTATACCTAGAGATAAAATGGAAGATTATAACGGCAAAAAAGTTATACGAGAGCAGTTAGAGCATGGCGGATGTAAAAAACTCGTCGGATTAAAGATGCTTGATAAGTCAATCGCAAGACATGAATATGAAGTATATTACAAAGGTGAAAAGGTCGGAATTATAACCAGCGGCGGGGTTTCGCCAATGTTAAACGCAAACATTGCACTCGCTTATGTAAAAAATATTGAAGAGATTTGCATAGGCACTACTGTTCAAGTTATGATAAGAGAGAAATTACATGACGCAGAGGTCGTAAAAAGACCGTTTATACAAAAAAGGAATAGAGTTAAAAAGGAGAAATAATGAGTATTACAGAAAAAATTCTATGCACAAAATCTCATGAATACCTTCTGGAAGACGGGAAAAATTACATTATAGGCTTAACAGACTACGCTATTGAACAATTAGGCGATATCGTATTTGTTGAACTTCCTGAAGTTGGTGCAGAGTTCCATAAGGGAGAAACATTTGCTACTATTGAATCTGTAAAAGCAGCATCCGAAATTTATATGCCAATCAGCGGTAAAATTGTAGAAGTCAATGACAAAATCGCTGACGCTCCTGAAATGCTGAATGAAGACTGCTACGAAAACGGATGGCTTGTAAAAATTGAAAGTACAGGTGATGACAGCGAATTGGCAGACCTGTTGGATTATGAAGACTATAAAGAAGAATTGGAATAATGAATAATTTTTTAGTACATAACGAAGAAACAAAGCATAATATGTGCGCCCAAATTGGAGTAACCTGTGTAGAGGATTTGTTCAAACAAATCCCTCAGGCAGCAAGAATGGATAAACTTAACCTTCCTGACGCTATTAGCGAAATGGAAGCGCAAAAGAAAGTTAAAGCACTTGCAAGAAAAAATAAGACCGATTACATTAGTTTTGTCGGTGCAGGATGCTATAACAAATTTGTTCCTGCATGTATTGCACAAATTGCCCAGAGATTTGAATTTAATACGGCATACACACCTTACCAGCCTGAAATTTCTCAAGGTACACTTCAAGTTATGTACGAATTCCAAACAATGATGTGCCGTCTTACAAAGATGGACATATCAAACGCAACGGTATATGACGCTGCAACAGCTTGTGCAGAAGCAATTTTGATGTCTGTAAGAATCAAAAAATTTGATAAAGTTTTGGTTTCAAACAAAATTAACCCTGAATATAAAAGAGTAATTGAAACATATACACACGCAGCATCTATCAAAGTTGAATGGTTTGACCAATTACCTGCAAACACAGCGGAATATTCATGCGTTTTGATACAAACGCCTGATTTTTACGGTGAAATTGTTGATGTAAGGCCTGTAGATACTTTGCTTGTAATCTGCACAGACGTATCAACTCTATCCGTTCTTGAACCTGTAGATTGCGATATTATGGTAGGTGATATTCAAACTCTCGGAATCCCAATGAGTTTTGGAGGCCCAACAGCAGGCTTTATGGCTTGCAAAGAAAAATATATGCGTCAATTACCGGGCAGACTTGCAGGCAGAACAGTTGATGCTGACGGAAACCAAGCTTTCACTTTGACTATACAAACACGTGAACAGCATATCAAAAGAGAAAAAGCTACAAGTAATATCTGCTCTAACCAAGCTCTTGTAGGGCTTTGTGCGACAGTTTATCTGTCAGTAATGGGAGAAAAGGGCTTCAAACAAGCGGGTTATTTAAGTACAAAACAAGCTCATACCCTTTCAAAACGACTTGAAGCAAAGGGAATCAAAACCACAAACAAAAACTTCTTCAACGAATTTGTAATAGAAGTTTCCGATACAGATAAATTTCTTGCAAAATTAAAAGAAAACAATATAATCGGCGGACTAAAACTTGACGACAAAAAGATTCTTGTTGCAACAACAGAAATGATTTCAGACGAGGATATTGACAGTTATATTAGTTCTATATAGAATTGATATATGGGCGATTGGCACTCTGCCGAGAAAAACGATTGAGTATCGTTTTTCGAGAGGGGTAGCACACTCTTAACAAATAAATATTTGGACGATTAGCTCAGTTGGTAGAGCACTTGAACGACATTCAAGGGGTCACAAGTTCGAGCCTTGTATCGTCCACCATAAAAAAAGAGGACATAAATGTCCTCTTTTTTATATGAAATCCAAAAATTTGCAATAAAAAAAGGCGACACCCAGATTCGAACTGGGGGTAAAAGCTTTGCAGGCTTCTGCCTTACCACTTGGCCATGTCGCCGTACCCTTATAATAAATAAGACATACTGCAATGTCAAGAATAAAAAGCAAAACTATCCAAAAGGTTAATTCTCCTCCGATTAATAAAAAGGCCGCCTTCAGGCGACCAGCTGCTATTGAATATATCATTCATTTATGTAGTCTCTAACAACGCCGTCAAACGCGTCAATATAGATCTTTTTAATATCCTCCATCAAAGGATAAGCAGGGTTTGCACCTGTGCATTGGTCATCAAATGCAAGCTCTACCATTTCGTCAAGTTTGGCATAGAAATCTTTTTTCGTAACACCAAATTCCTTTATAGATTTTGGCAAATGGATTGCATTCTTCAAACGAGTGATTTCTGACAACAAAAGTTCAACTTTTTCATCGTCATTCTTGCCTCCCAAGCCAAGCTCATCAGCGATTTGGCCATATCTTGCCTTAGCACAAGGGAACTTGTATTGAGGGAATGTCGCCTGCTTTTTAGGGCGATCAGAAGCATTATACTTTATAACCTGATTAATTAATAAAGCATTTGCAACTCCGTGTGGTATATTAAACATTGCACCAAGTTTGTGCGCCATAGAATGGCACAAACCTAAGAATGAATTTGCAAACGCCATACCCGCAATCGTTGCCGCATAGTGCATCTTTTCTCTTGCAACAGGATCATTTGCACCTTCATTGTATGAACGTTCCAAATACCTGAAGATTAATTTTGTTGCCTCTAAAGCATTTGAGTTTGTAAAGTTTGTAGCCATTACAGACACATAAGCCTCTATTGAGTGAACAAGAGCATCAATACCTGATGCCGCCGTCAAACCTTTTGGCATATGATCAACAAAATTAGGGTCAATAATTGCAATATTCGGAGTCAGTGCATAATCTGCAATCGCGTATTTTACATGTGTCTCATCATCTGTAATGATAGAGAACGGCGTAACCTCAGAGCCTGTACCGGAAGTTGTCGGGATACAAACCATAGTAGCTTTTTGCCCAAGATCAGGTATTTGACAAATTCTCTTTCTTATATCCATAAACCTCATTGCAATATCTTCAAATACTGTATCAGGTTGTTCATACAAAAGCCACATAATCTTTGCAGCGTCCATAGGAGAACCTCCGCCAAGTGCAATAATCAAATCCGGCTCAAACGGTCTTATAATTTCCATAGCCTGTTTTACTGTGGATAAAGTCGGATCGGGCTTAACGTCAAAGAATATCTGGTGATCAATATCTATTTCATCAAGCACCTTCACTATATGATCAACCGCACCGGAGTTAAACAAATATCTGTCAGTAACAATAAACGCGCGTTTTTTACCTTTCAAAACCTTAAGCGCCAGATCTACCGCACCACGTTTAAAGTAAACTTTTGGCGGAACTTTAAACCACAACATATTTTCTCTCCTTTCCGCTACGGTTTTATAATTAAGCAAATGTTCTACCCCAATGTTTCCGGAAACAGAGTTTCCGCCCCAAGAACCACAACCCAAAGACAATGACGGTTCAAGTTTAAAGTTATACAAATCTCCTATACCGCCATGCGATGACGGGGAGTTAACCAGAACTCTGCAAGACGGCATCTTTTCCGCAAAATAATCTATTCTGTCACTCTTTCTCGGATCTGTATATAACGAAGAACTGTGACCAGCACCTCCTTTGGATACAAGCTCATATGCCATCTCAGATGCATGTTTAAAATCTTTTGCTTTATACATAGTCAAAATTGGTGATAATTTTTCTCTTGAAAACGGATCATTCCAATCAACTTTTGGTCTTTCGCATAACAATACTTTTGATCCTGCAGGAACTTTAAACCCTGCAATTTCCGCAATTTTAACAGCAGATTGACCGACAATTTTCGGATGTGCCGTACCCCTTTGAGGGTCAATAAACGGCAAATCAACAAGTTTCTTCTCATCAGATTTGCTTACCAAATAAGCTCCTCTGTACTGAAATTCTTTTCTTACAGCCTCATAAACGTCATCCACAACAATAACAGCCTGTTCAGATGCACATATCATACCGTTGTCAAATGTTTTTGACATAATAATTGAAGAAACTGCCATCTGAATATCTGCTGTTTCATCTATTACCGCAGAGACATTACCCGGACCGACACCCAATGCGGGCTTCCCTGACGAATACGCAGCCTTAACCATTCCGGGACCGCCTGTAGCCAAAATACAATCAACAAGCGGATGCTGAATTAACTGGGTTGTCAACTCAATCGCAGGAACGTCAATCCAGCCAATAATATCTTCTGGTGCACCTGCAGCAATTGCGGCCTCTAAAACAACCTTTGCTGCAGCAATAGTTGATTTTGTAGCTCTGGGGTGTGGCGAAAATATTATAGCATTTCTGGTTTTTAAAGCAATCAAAGATTTAAAAATAGCTGTTGATGTCGGGTTTGTAGTAGGTATAATACCTGCAATAACACCTAAAGGTTCTGCAACAACCTTTATACCATTTGTTTCATCAATGTGAATGATGCCACATGTTTTTGCATTCTTATGCTTATTGAAAATGTACTCTGATGCGTAATGATTCTTTATAATTTTATCTTCTAAAACACCCATACCTGTTTCTTCAACTGCCATCCTTGCAAGCGGAATACGAGCTTTATTTGCAGCAGTAGCGGCTGCTTTAAAAATTTTATCTACTTGCTCCTGTGTATAAGTAGAATATATTTTTTGCGCTTTTTTTACACGTTCTATGAGAAGTTCTAACTGTTCAGAACTGTCAACAACGGCAGATTTTCTGAGTGCTTTTTCTAATTTTGCAACAGCTTTTTTATTTTTTGTTGTCATGCGCTTTCTCCCTATAAAAAATATAATACTAAATTTTCACGATTTGGGCTACTTTTTTTAATATATTGTGATAGTTTTCACA
>JBGUSD010000176.1:0-3738 GCA_045132355.1 Candidatus Gastranaerophilaceae bacterium | reverse complement strand
TATCTGGCTTAATAACCCTAAAGGAACCTTTAACTATACATAACGGGGATCTGACAATAGCAGGACAAACAGCTCCCGGCGACGGCATATGCATAAAAGGTCCTGTAACTGTCGATGCGGATAACGTAATTATGAGATTTATAAGAATAAGGCTTGGTGATAAGGGTACAGCTTTATCTATAAGAAGCAGACGTGATATTATTATCGACCACTGCTCATTTAGCTGGGCTGGTACAGAAAATATAAACATCCACGGTAACAGACGATTAACTCTCCAATGGAGTATCGTAAGTGAACCTATCGGAAGAGGATACGGATCATACCTTGGCGGATACAGCGCAACATATCACCACAATTTATTTGCTAACAGTAGCAGCGGGAATCCTAAATTCTACAAAGCACGACTTGTTAACAAAATCAATTTGGACACCATAGATTTTAGAAACAACGTCCTTTATAATTGGGGAACATCATCTGTGGAGATCTCAGAGGATAGTAACTACAACATTCTCAATAACTACTATAAATATGGTCCTGCAACAGATATTCCGGCAAGAGCTCAGCTTATAAACACCCCGAACGCAGATAAAAACGGATACATATACATATATGGTAATTACATATACGAAAACCCTTTGCATTCAAACGACAATTGGATGGGTGTATATCCAAATACAGAATACATAAAGACCTCAAAGAATCACTCACTTACAAAACTCGAATTTGAACACGAACCTGTATCAACTCAAAATGCCGAAACCGTATACAAAAAGGTTGTAAATTACGCAGGAGCATCTATCAAAAGAGATGATGTAGACAAACGTTTGGCGAGAGAAATTCTAACTGAGAGAAGAAATTTCTTTGATGGTACTGCCGGCTATTCTAAACAAATAGGCACTTATCCAACCTATAACACGACAAAACCTGATGTTGACATTGATGGTGATGGTATTCCTGACGATTGGGAATTTTCACACAACCTGAATCCGTATGACGGTGGAGATGGAAAAAGTATGACAAAATCAGGTTATACTAATTTGGAAATATATTTAAACAGTCTGGCAGACACAGTTGTAAAGAAACAAAACTCATTACCAACACTGAACATAGATACTATAAGACTATGGGCAAGAACTGTTGCAAATATTATAAAGAAATAAGCAAAAAATTAAAAACCTAATTCGGATCTTGTTTTCTTTCTGCCACATGATTTATCTTCATCGCAGAAGCCAAAGCGTTCACATTTCGGGACCAAATATGGTTTTAGCCAAGGTTCTTCAGACACCAAAGCGTCACACATCATTTTAACCATTGTACGAATTTCATACTGAGCTCTTGTGCAAAGTCTTAAATTTGCAAGGTGAATTAACTCTCTCAGATTTAAGCTTGTAACTAAAGAACTTGCTGCGGCATTAGGCAGAACAAATCTGGCATCTTCTGCCGGAATGCCGGCATCAACAAACTCCTGATATTGGTCTGAAATCTTATTCATAAAATCAACAAATTTTTCTTTTAATACCTCATTTTTTTCGATTGTTGGAGGTATT
Source organism: Candidatus Gastranaerophilaceae bacterium (assembly GCA_045132355.1). Lineage (GTDB taxonomy): Bacteria > Cyanobacteriota > Vampirovibrionia > Gastranaerophilales > Gastranaerophilaceae > SIG32. Next base: position 2,191 of record JBGUSD010000176.1, on the reverse strand, counting down.
ATATAATCAAACTGACCTTTTTCTTTTACATATCTTTGAGATTTTTGAGAAAAAGACATGTGTCTGTGTCTTACAAGTTGGTGCGTACATGCTCTTGATACATTTGAAATAGCAAACGTAACCTGAATATGTTCAATTGTAGAATAATGACCGGATGATATAACCCTCTCGATCAGTTTTAACATTTTTTCTTCATCAGTTGCATTATCATATATATTTATAGGATAATCTGCACTGTAACAGGTTCTGCAAGCTGTATATACAGTTTTTAACATGTTTTCCGGCTTTGATATTAGGTTAACGACCGGTTTGTTATTATTATCCATATTCACACCTCTCTTTTATAAAATTGTATCTGAAGTATAAAAACATGGCTACATCTTAATAAATCTTTTAAAATTAAAAAGCCCTCTGATAAATCAAAGGGCTTTTTAATATTTCATAAACACAATTATGCTTTTTTGCCATAACGTTTATTGAATCTTTCAACTCTACCTTCAGAGTCAAGAATTTTTTGTTGACCTGTGTAGAATGGATGGCACTTGTTGCAAATTTCAACTGTAATATTTTCTGCAACAGAACCTGTTTCAATTTCGTTACCGCATACACACTTGATTGTTGTTTTCTTATAATCTGGGTGTATTCCGTCTTTCATTTCCTACCTCATTTCTTTCAAGATTCCAAACTTGATAATTATTTCGACTAACTATATACTACTTCGCTAAATATAAAAACGCAAGTACTTTGTAAATTTGTATAAAATTCATGCGTTTGCATGAGAAAACCATGCCTATATTATATAAAAAGTTGATGCATTTTGAAGGTAATTTTGAAATAATTAATATGTATTCACATTTTATAGGAATTTCAAATGAATCTGCACGAAGAATGTCTTCTTAATTATCTTAAAAAACCTGATGAATTGAGTTATTCAACCGAAATATTGAAGCTAAATAATTTTATATTGGAAAAACAGTTTATAATAAAAAATTTTGTTGCCAAATCTTTCTCTATCAGCTATACTGATAGAATAGATTAGGGAACTTTATCATGCTGAAAAAGATATTATATACACTCTGGATTGTAGTATTCTTAATACTTATTGTTTACACTGCCATAAACGGAAATTTTAACACTTTTTTAGACAGCATTGAGAATAAAACTTTTGATGTAAGACAAAATATGATTGTTAATTCCGGCTACAGAACCCCAAATAAAAACATTGTCATTGTTGCAATTGACGATGCAAGTTATGAATATGTACTGGATAAGTATGGCGAATGGCCAATGCCAAGAGACGTTTATGTAAAATTAATAAATTACATTGAAGCACAAAACCCAAAAAGTATCGCTTTTGACCTAATGTTTGTAAAATCTTTAAAAAGCTCCACGGATGCTGACCAACAACTTGCTAATGTATTTAAAAAGTATAGCAACCTGTATACTGCAATGAATCTTGACAACCAATCCGTTGAATTAAGGACTCCAATTGAATTGCCTAAAGAACTGAGTTTTTACGTTAATAATAACTCAAGAAATATAGATTTTGATTCACTGACATTCTTAAATTGCAGAGCAATCTTACCCCAGATTTTGCATGCAACTACAAATATAGGAATGATAAATGTTTCGAGAGCAGATGACGGAATTCTAAGAAAAATGCCTATCTTTGTAAAATATCAGGACCGTTTTTATCCGCAACTTGCATTCAGAATGGCTCTCGGACTGTTGAAAGACAACAATAAAGCTTTTACCATAAATAAACATTCCGAATTATCTTTTGGAAACAGAAAAGTATATATTGACAAAGACGGAAGTGCTATCCTAAATTGGTACGGACCAACAGGAACATATCAGCAAATACCTATGTTTATGCTGATAAGAGCCGCCGTTGAAGGAAAGCCTCTGGAATACAATTTTAACGATAAAATTATATATTTTGGTTCAACTGCAGCGAGTCTTTTTGATATAAAAACAGTTCCGGTATCAAAAGTATATCCGGGTGTTGAAGTTCAGGCAACATATCTGAACAATGTGCTTGACAATAATTTTATCAAAAAAGTTGATAACGGAATAACCATTTTTATAGGTGTAATACTGGCTGTTCTGACAGGATATCTGGTAATTAACCTTGCTTCAACGGCTATTATATCAATATGCTTTCTGTCTGTGTATGCCATATATATTGCTA